>JBCCIS010000021.1 GCA_039028155.1 Pseudomonadota bacterium | reverse complement strand
AGCCCAACTTCACGCCCAACTGGGTCGTCGACATCACCGAGACCATCGACACCAAGCTTGAGGCGCTGGCCTGCTACGGCAGTCAGATCCCGCCCTTCCCGGCCGCCCGCAGTGTCGAGGCGCTGCGCGCGCTCTCCGTCTTCCGCGGCACCCAGGCCGGCTTCGCCCACGGCGAGGGCTTCCACGTCATCCGCATGATCGGCGGCGTCGAAGACCTGATCGGCTGATCTCTCTGGCACCCCTCACCCCAACCCCCTCCCTCAAGGGAAGAGGGAGCCTGCCTTTGTTTCCCTCTCCCCGGCGAGGGAGAGGGTTGCGCAGGGTTGGGCGCGGTAGCGCCCTAGCCGAAGCTGGGTGAGGGGGTTAGCGCCATCACCAGAAACACGTAGCCGTAGTAGGCGCTGTACGTGCGGTGCATCAGGGTCTCCTCGACCGCTTCATCAAGCACGGCGAGCGCAGTTTCGTCGCCGGCATAGGTCGATCGCAGGGTTTCGATCCTGGCAAGCTTGGGCGTGTAGTAGTCGTCCCACCAGGCGCTGTCGGGCAGCACGAAGTCGCCAAGCAGGCGGTAACCGCATGACGCGACCAGATCGCGGCAGGCCGGGATGTCCCGCATCGCCGGGTACTCGGCATCCCAGACACGCCTCAGGTCCGCCGGCGGATCGGACTTGAGCCACACCGCTTCGGTGAGCGCGACGCGGCCGGCAGGTTTGAGCAGCGGCATCCACGCCTTGAGCGCCGCCTCGACACCCATGATGTAGGCCGCGCCTTCACACCAGATGAGATCGAAACTGGCAGGCGCATCGTCGAGCGCTGTCATATCACCGACCTCGGCCTTGACGCGTCCGGAGACACCCTTCGCCGTGGCGCGTCTATTGGTCTCGTCGACAAAGGGCGGGTGATTGTCGATCGCGGTGATCGTCGCGCCTGGCAGAAGCCCGGCAAGGTCCATGGTCTGCTGACCCGGTCCACAACCCAGGTCGAGCACGCGAGCGTCGTCCGGCAAGGATCCGCACAACGAAAGCGCCTTCGCCGTGGACTCACGACTACCCGGTCCTTCACGCGGCAAGTCGCTGTGAATACTGAAAAAGATCTCAAGCATGCGGGGGTCAGTGAAGTCCATGCGATCCCATTCCGTTCCAGATCGTTCCATCTGAGACCAGGCCGCGCCAACTGGTCCCATGGAAGTCCACGCTATACCATCAGATCCCATTTTGTTGGCAGGGGTCATGCCCGTTTCATCATCGACATCACCATCGCGGCCGCTCGCCCGGCGCATCTGGATCTGGGCGGTCTATGTCGCGCTCTTCGCGCTCTCGATCCCCTGGTACCTGCCGGCGGACGAGACGCCGGCGCTGTGGCTGGGCCTGCCCTATTGGGTCGTTGTATCTCTTGTGGCCTGTGTCGCTATCGCGTGTTTCACCGCCTTCGTGGTCGGCCGATATTGGCCAGATGACGACACCGAACCTGAGGACCCATCGTGAGTCTCGGCCCCTTCGGTCCGGGCGCCATCGCCTTTGTCGGTCTTTACTTCGTCTTGATGATCGTGCTGGGCCTTGCGGCGCGGCGGCGTCGCGAGAGCGGCGACCTCGCCGACTTCTATCTGGCCAACCGCAGCATCGGCGCGCTGCTCCTGCTGCTGACGCTCTACGCGACACAGTACAGCGGCAATTCCTTGATCGGCTATCCCGGCGAAGCCTATCGCATCGGCTTCATGTGGGTCATGAGCGTCGGCTTCATGATGGTGGTGATCGTCGGTTACCTGACCTTCGCGCCGCAGCTCTACCGCCAGTCCCGCCGCTTCAAGTTCGTAACCCCCGGCGACTGGATCGATCACCGCTTCGGTTCGCGCGCGCTATCGCTGGCGGCCAGCGTAGTTTTCCTGGTTACCATCACCAACTTCCTGCTCGCCCAGCTCATGGCCATGGGTCACACGGTCGACGCGTTGTCCGATGGTGCGGTGCCGTACTGGGCCGGCGTCGTCGGCCTGGGCCTGGTCGTGGTGATCTACGAGAGCGTCGGCGGCATGCGCGCGGTGGTCTGGACCGACGCGTTGCAGGCGCTGATGCTGCTGGTCGGCATCATCGGCATGCTGGTCGCCGTCCTGCCGGGAATCGAGGGCATGGCCTCGGCAACCCAATGGATCATCGAGAACGAACCGGCCAAGGCGGCGGTGCCGCAAGACGGCGCGATCCGCACCTGGATCAGCACCATCGTCCTCGTCTGTTTCAGCGCCTCGATCTACCCGCAGGCGATCCAGCGAATCTTTGCCGCCCGGAACGCCAAGTCCCTGCGCCGGTCGCTCACCGCCATGGGCTTCATGCCACTGGTCACCACGCTGCCGGTCTTCCTGGTCGGCATCCTGGCGATCCATCAGTTGCAGGGTCTCGATGGCATCGAGGCCGATCAGGTGCTGCCGGAGATGATCCGGCTGTGGGCCGAGCAGTCGTGGTTCCTCTACGCCATGGCCGTCCTCGTGCTGACCGGCGCGATCGCCGCCATCATGTCGACGGCCGACAGCATGCTGCTGAGCCTCTCCTCAATCGTCGCCAAGGACGTCCTGGCTAAGACCTGGCTGACGTCGGCCAGCCCTCAGCGCCTGACCACCATCGGCAAAAGGTTGTCGTGGGTCGTCATGCTGGTCCTGATCGCCGTCGCCTTTACGCCGCAGATATCACTTTGGGGACTGATCGAACTGAAGCTGGAGATCCTGCTGCAGGCAGCACCGCTGTTCGTGCTCGGCGCGTCGTGGCGTCGCTTCACGGCAGTGGGCGCCCTGGCCGGCCTTGTCGTCGGCGTGGCGCTGGCCGCCGGCCTGGATTTCGCCGGTTACGGCAAGATCTGGGGTGTGCATGCCGGCGTCGTGGCGGTAATGCTCAACCTTGTTGTTGGCGCCGTCTTGAGCCTGCTCGCGCGACCGCATCCGCGTGAGGCAACCCAGACCTAAGCTGCATGTCTGGCATGTCTGGCCTCAGGTGAGGTCAATGTTCAATGCGAAGCCTTGCAGGTCGTCAACAGAGGTTATGTGCGCCACTTTTGCGCCGGCTGCTTCTGCCTCGTCGACGCGCTGACGCAGCTGTGGCAATGCATCGCGGTCGATCTGCCAGATCATCTCAAAGAGCGCACGCGTCTCTGGCGGTTCGCGATGGCCTGCCGGTCCGTCCTGAAGCGTGCCTTTCTGCCACGCTATCTGCCGTTCGGTCGCGAGCCAGAAGTGAACCCACAAGGGCAGGTCGACCAGCACGATCGTATCGGCACGCCGGAACCGCGCGTCGACCGAACGCCAGGGACCGAAACCGTCGATCACCCAACGGTCGCCGGCGACCAGCGCATCATGAGCGGCGTGGAATGCCGCGTCGTCGACCCGCGTCCAATCGGGATTCCACAACAACGTGTCGACCTCGCGGTACGGCAGGTCGTGCACCGCCGCAAGGCGACGCGCCAAAGTCGACTTGCCGCCACCGGCGTTGCCGATGACCGTTATGCGCTTCGGTAGCGCAGGGCTCAGATCATTCGAGCGGTCGGCTATCGTCGTTCCCAGCCTTCTTACACACCAGCCAGGATCGCCGGCCCCGCCTTGTGCGTCGGAACGATTTCCATGATGTCGTTGTGGAAGTAGGGCCAGAACCGCGCACAGATGCCGATGATTTCGGCCTTGGAGTCAGCCTCCAGCAGCACGTAACTCTCGGTGTTGCTGATCCAGCCGGTAAATTTGACCGGGCTATCCTCCTCCACCAAGGCCTTTGCGTCGCCGACCATGGCTTCCCAAACGGCAATCTCGCCATCGCGGTCCGTCGGCCAGACGTCGGCCTTGCAGGTAAAGTGGTTGACGTACATCGGCATGATATTCCCTCCTCAGAGCATTTCGCTGGCGGCGATCACCGTATCCAGCGCCGAGTTGATGGCAGCGCCGTGCCGCCAATCCGGCACGCCGCACAGCGTAAGGTCGTTTATGCGAGAGAGCACGAAATCATCGACCTCACGCTTCGCCGGTTTCGCGCGCTTCGTTCAATCCAAGCGCCCGGAGCGCCTTATCAAACCGGTCGGCGATATCAGGCTGGCCGAAGTGAATAGGCCGCATGGTGGACAAGGAAAACTCGGGATAAGCCGCGCTCAGCCGGCGCGCCGCGGCAGTGGCTTCGTCCGCATCACCCCGCAGCCATAAGAAAGCAGCCTGCACAGGCCTGTTGCGATCCATCCGCGGTTCGCTTTCGACCAACTGACCCATGAGATCGGTTGCCGTCTCGATATCGCCCGACATGAAATGGGCGATCGACAGTTCGCGCATATGTCTGAAGCGATGGGGATCCTCCCTGCTAATCTCCATCGTCCGCTTCAGGATCGACACGCCTGCCGCGGGGTCGCCAAGATGGCACGTCGCAGTGCCGACCAGGCCATGTGCGCCCAAGAGCTCCGGGTTGAGCTCGAGCGCCGCCTGCGCATGACGTAAGGCCCGCTCAAAATCACCGTGAAGATCCTGTAACGCCATGCCGGCCACGAGGTGTGCGAAGTAACTCTCAGCATTCAACGACACGGCCCGTTCGGCATGTTCGCCGATCTCATCGATTGTCTCCGCCGTGAGGGCCAGCGGCGAGTACTCGAAGCCGCGCAGCATGGCGAGTGCCAACATGGCCGCGGCCATGGAGTTGTCGGGATCGCGCCCCACCGCGATATGCAGCGCCGCTTCCGCCGAACCGTCGTGACCGGGCCCTGAGGCAAAGTAGCCCGCGGCCTTGTCCAGGAGTTCCGGCACCGAAAGCTCGTCGTTGTCGGTATCGCGAAGACGCTGGAAGATGACGATCTTCAACTTGACGCGAACCGCGGCGGCAACGGCGCGCGCAATCTCCTCTTCGATATCGAGTGCGTCCTCAATCAACCGGTCATAGCGTTCGCTCCAGACCTGGCTGTTTGTCGCCAGCTCGATCAGGTTGAAGATGATGCGCACCCGGTTTCCTTGACCTCTGACGGAGGCTTCAAGCGCGAAGTCGACCGCAAGTTCGCCCTGCGGTTCGTGACGAATCACATCGATCGCCGCGTGTCGGCTCAAGCTGTTAATGAGACCGTCTCGCAGTCCGTCGGCGAGAAACACGGCATCGTCCGCGCCGGCCACCTTGAAGTCGCGGACGATCAGCGTCGGATCGCTCGTGTTCAGCCGCTTGCCGCGACCAGATACGGGACGGCCTGCCTCGCGTTCCCGGCCAGGAGGACGCACGTCAGGATCTTGATCGAGCGGGCGAACATGAAACACGCCGACGGGCTGATCAATGTTCTTCAAGGTCCGCATCCCGCCGTCAGCGAATGACATGGCGAGGTTGCGGTGCACCTCGTTATGGACCTTGTGGGAGATGCAGATACCGCCGGGCTCGCCTTCCTGTTCCAGCCGTGCGGCGATGTTCACCCCGTCACCGTAGAGGTTCTCGCCATCGATCATCACGTCACCCAGGTTGATGCCGACACGAAACCACATGCGCTGCTGCGCCGGCAGGCCGCGATTGAGATCGGCAATTTGTCCCTGAAAGTCGCCGGCGCATTGCACGGCCGTGACGGGACTGCCGAACTCAGCAATAAGTGAGTCGCCGGCACCGCCAAACACGCGACCGTGATGATCGCCGATGCAGGTCTCGATCAAGTCACGACACTGCTTGAGGCTGCGAAGCGTGCCCGTCTCGTCACGGCCCATCATGTCAGAGAACGCCACGACATCGGCGGCAAGAATTGTGGTCAGCTTGCGTTCGAACTCTGGCATCCGGCGTTCGCGATGGATCTCTTCGTTGTCCGCGATTGCGCAGGTCCATCCGCGCACGCGCGCTCGACAAGTTTCAATCCTGGCTCGATCAATACAGTTGTACAAGCATCGGATTAGCGCAGGTCTAAGCTCGCGAGCCGCGCTTTGATGTGTTCAATCATACTCGGCCAATCCGACTTGCCGTCCGCAGTTACCTCAACCAAGTGCCCGATGCGCAATGGATATCCCGGGGCCAGTGACCGCATACGAGCCAACGTACCATCGTGGCCTCTTGCCGCGTCCAGGTGTCCGGGGTGGCGTTGCCGCGCGACAAAACGTCGCGCCGCCAACTCCGGCGAACACACGCAACAGACCTCGACAATCGTGTCGAATGTCTTGCCGAGCCACGCCGTTGGAGTCCCCGTGTCATCGGGGCCGCCGCGCGGTCGCCAATGGGATATGAGAACGGCGGTGTCCAGAGTTTCGGCGGCATCTTGAAAAGCCTTGTCGCTGCGCCGACTCAACCGTCGGCGATGCACACGGTCGCCTGTGCCTTCGGTCTCGTAGAGGCGTTCGAGAAAGTCGTCCTTGTCGAGACAGGGAAGATCCAAGGCCTCAGCGATGGCGCGGCCCAGCGTCGTCTTGCCGCTTGCCGGCAGGCCGCTCATCACGATGGCCAGCGTTGCCATGTCGCCTCGTAACCTCGGTGTGTCAGATCAACGAACCCGCGTGGCAGGAAACGTCGGCGATATGTCATTGCACACCCCAACGCTTTCCGGCAAGCCATGGCCATGGATGGATCTACGGCGATTCGATGGACGCTTTGCTGATCTTCGACTTCGACGGCGTCATCGCCGACAGCGAAGTTCTATCCAACATGGTGTTGGCCGACATTGTGACGGCGCTGGGCTTGCCCACGACGCTGGAAGACTCCTATGCCCGATACATGGGCAAGAGACCTGACGACCTTGTCGCGGCCATTGAAGCCGATCTAGGTCGACCTCTGCCGGAAGGGTTCAACGAGAACTTCCAAGGCGAGACACTCGATAGGTTCCGCCGCGACCTCATGCCGGTTGCCGGCGTACGCGACTACATCGAGACATTTGGGCACGTTCCCAAATGCATCGCATCGTCGTCTTCGCCTAAGCGTCTCAACACCTGTCTGGACATCCTGGCACTGCGAGATGAATTCGCGCCCCACGTCTACAGCGCATCCATGGTTGAGCGGGGTAAGCCTCATCCCGACATCTTCCTGCATGCCGCCGGCAATGTCGGCATCGAGCCCAATCGATGTGTGGTCATCGAAGACAGCCCGTCCGGTGTCAAAGCCGCCATCGCCGCGGGCATGCGGGTGATCGGCCTGACCGCCGCATCACACATACAACACGATCACTATCAGCAGCTGTCGGCAGCTGGCGCGCATCATGTTGTCGCGACATTCGATAAAGCCGCGGATGCGACACACCGCATGCTGAGCGAGCTGGAAGCTTAGGGCCGGCTTACGCCGCCTGGCGCAGCACGTATTGCAGGATGCCGCCGTTCATGTAGTAGGCAACCTCGTCGGCGGTATCGATCCGGCACAGCAGGCTGATCGTCTCCGACGACCCGTCGGTGCGCGTCACCGTCGCCTTCATGTCCATGCGCGGGGTAATGCCGGCGGCGAGACCGGTGATGTCCCAGGTCTCAGACCCATCCAGGTTCAAGGTCTTGCGAGTCACGCCGTCCTTGAAGACCAGCGGCACGACGCCCATGCCGATCAGGTTGGAGCGATGGATGCGCTCGAAACTCTCGGCGATCACCGCTTTGACGCCCAACAGGATCGTGCCCTTGGCCGCCCAGTCACGCGACGAGCCGGTGCCGTACTCCTTACCGGCGACGACGACCAGCGGTGTGCCCTCCTCCTGATAACGCATCGACGCGTCATAGATCGTCATGCGCTCACCATCGGGCTGGAACGTTGTCCAGCCGCCTTCGGTGCCCGGCGCCATCTCGTTGCGCAAACGGATGTTGCCGAAGGTACCGCGCACCATCACCTCATGATTGCCGCGCCGCGATCCATAGCTGTTGAAGTCCTTGGGCTGCACCTGATAGCTCAACAGGTATTCGCCGGCCGGGCTGTCCTTGGCGATGTTGCCGGCGGGCGAGATGTGGTCCGTCGTAACGCTGTCGCCGAGCAGGGCGAGCATGCGCGCGCCCCTGACGTCCGGCACGGCTGTCGGCTCGCCCTTGCCCATGCCCTCGAAGTACGGGGGATGGCGGATATAGGTCGAACCGGGATCCCAGTCATAGGTGCGCCCGGTCGGCACGGCGAGCGAGCGCCAGTCCTCATCGCCGGTAAAGACGTCGGCATAACGTTTCTCGAACATGTCGCGGTCGAGTGAGGCGCGCATGGTCTCCTGCACCTCGTCATTGGTCGGCCAGATGTCCTTCAGATAGACCGGCTGACCGTCGGCGCCTTCGCCCAAGGGTTCGCGCGTGATGTCGATCGCCATGTTGCCGGCCAGCGCATAGGCGACCACCAGCGGCGGCGAGGCCAGATAGTTGGCGCGGGTAAGGGGATGGACGCGCCCCTCGAAGTTTCGGTTGCCCGACAAGACCGAGCAGACAACCAGATCGCCATCGACAATGGCGTTGTGGATCGGCTCGGGCAGCGGACCGGAATTGCCGATACAGGTCGTGCATCCATAACCGACGAGATCGAAACCCTGTTCGTCCAGCGCATCCTGCAGGCCGGCACGCGCCAGGTAATCGGTCACCACCTGGCTGCCCGGCGCCAGTGAGGTTTTGACCCAGGGCTTCACCTTGAGTCCCCTGTCGAGAGCGTTCTTGGCGACCATGCCGGCGGCCAGCATGACCGCCGGGTTCGACGTGTTGGTGCAACTGGTGATCGCCGCGATGACAATGGCACCGTCCTCAAGCGCGTCATCGGAACCGGCGACCGGCGCGCTCTTCGCTTCGCCATCGCTGCGGTATTCGCCGAGTACCTTACCGAACGCCTGTGACGCACCGGATAGACCAATGCGGTCCTGCGGGCGTTTCGGCCCGGCCAGGCTCGGCTCGACGGTGCCGATATCCAGCTCCAGCGTGTCCGTATAGATGGGATCGGGCGCGCCCGCCTCGCGCCACATGCCCTGGGCCTTGGCATAGGCTTCGACCAGACGCACGACATCGGGATCGCGGCCGGTGAAGGTCAGGTAGTCGGTGGTGCGTTCGTCGATCGGGAAGAGGCCGCAGGTGGCACCATATTCCGGCGCCATGTTGGCGACCGTCGCGCGGTCGGCCAGCGTCAGGTGCTCCAGCCCTTCGCCGAAGAACTCGACGAACTTGCCGACCACGCCCTTCTGGCGAAGCATCTGGGTCACGGTCAGTACCAGATCGGTCGCGGTCGTGCCTTCCTTCGGCCTGCCGGTCAGCTTGAAGCCGATGACCTCGGGGATCAGCATCGAGATCGGCTGACCCAGCATGGCCGCCTCCGCCTCGATGCCGCCGACGCCCCAGCCCAGAACGGCCAGGCCGTTGATCATGGTGGTGTGGCTGTCGGTGCCGACAAGCGTGTCGGGATAGGCAAGCAGCTTGCCGTCTTCCTCATGGCTCCACACGACCTTGCCGAGATATTCCAGGTTCACCTGGTGGCAGATGCCGGTGCCCGGCGGCACGACACGAAGGTTGTCGAACGCGGTCTGGGCCCAACGCAGAAACTGGTAGCGCTCCTTGTTGCGCTCCATCTCGCGCTCGACGTTGAGCTGAAAGGCCTCGTGGTTGCCGAAGGCGTCGACCTGAACCGAGTGGTCGATGACCAGATCGACCGGTGACAAGGGATTGATGCGCTCGGCATCGCCGCCCAGTTCGACCATGGCCTGGCGCATGGCGGCCAGGTCGACGACGGCCGGCACGCCGGTGAAGTCCTGCATCAGGACGCGCACCGGGCGATGGGCGATCTCGCGGCTGGACCGCTTTTCCTTCAGCCAGTCGGCGACGGCACGGATGTCGTCGGCGGTGACCGACCCGCCGTCTTCATGGCGCAACTGATTCTCAAGCAGGATCTTCAGCGAGAACGGCAGGCGGCTGATATCGCCCAGTGCCTCCTGGGCGGCCAAAAGACTGAAAAAATCATAGGACCGGTTGCCGACATCAAGGCTGCGGCGGGTCGAAAAGCTGTCCAAACTTGGCACAATCACTCTCCCAGGGCGATAGACAGGGGACCGGCGCCGCGCGCAACAGCGCTTCCCCTTATGACCACATGGTGCAGTGCAGCGTATACATCAATTTGAAATGCACGTTGACCCCGCTTGATGGACCTGTCCGAATAGCCGCAGACGGGAGGCAGGCGATGGAACAGTTGGACGGCCGCGTCGCGGTAATCCTGGGGGGCGGCAGCGAGGCCGGCCAAGCGATCGCCCGGCCGCTGGCCAAGGCCGGCGCCACGGTCGTGCTGGTCGACGGCGACGCCGAGGCCGCCGACACGGCCGCCGCCGCCATCCGCAAGGGCTGGGGCACCGCGGCCGTCCAGGTCGTCGACATCCTGGACGCCACATCAGCCCGGGCGAGCGTCAACACGATTAGCAGGACCTGCGGTGGGATCGACATTCTGGTCTTGCAGCAGATCGATCCCGCCGGCGAGGACCATCTGATCGACGCCGCCCTGCCGGTCATGAACGAACGCGGCCACGGCGTCCTGGTCTTGGCCGACACCCAAGGCAGAGCGCGAACCAAGACGGCCGCTATCGAGGAAAGGCTCTCGGCCTGCCGCCACCGGATCGCCAGCAAGAACAGCCACGGCGTCCTGACCTATGCGGTCGCGCCCTTGGAACTGGAGAACAGCGACCTCGGCGCCGCCATCACCTATCTGGCCACAAGACGGCCGCACACCGAACTGGCCGGCCGCCTGATCGTCGTGCCGCCGAGCTAACAGAACCCTCACCCTCCCATCGCTCTCGCGACGGGGCCCTTCCTCTCCCGTTCCGGGCGAGGGGAAAAGAACCGCCGACAATTTCCATCGCCCCCGCGTCAGTGGGGGAGAGGCTTGGGCGCGTCAGCGCCTTAGCCGAAGCTGGGTGAGGAGACACCCATGAACCCTCGCCTCAGCGCGGCCGGGCGCAGCCGCGATAGGTGTAGGAGAGGATGCGCGGTCCCTCGACATAGCCGTTGTCGGCGTCGTCGATGCGGAAGCCCGCCGCCTTGATCGCGGTATCCATGGGCCGGTTCATGTTGCAGCCGCCGGAGAATGGCCGCCAAAGCGGGTTGAGTCGGTTTTGCCAGCGTGCGACCGCGGCCTCCGGCGCCAGGCCGTGCTCGACGAAGTGGAGCGCGCCCGCCGGCTTCAACACCCGGCGCACCTCAGCCAGCGCCGCCGACATGTCGGGGATCGAACACAGCGCCCAGGTTACCACCGCCGAATCGAAGCTGTTGTTGTCGAACGGCATGGTTTCGGCGGAAACCTCCGCGATTTCGACCGGAAACGCCACCTCGCCCGTGCGCTTGCGCGCCATGGCGGCCAACTCGGCAGAGGGTTCGACCGCGCGCAGCGCCTTCACGTCGGGGCCGTAGAAGTCCAGATTGTGGCCGGAACCCATGCCGAGCTCCAGCACCTCGCCCGACGCGCGCGGTACGATGATCGCGCGATCGGCCTCGACCACGTCGCCGGTCATGACCTTGTCGATCATCCACGGCAGGATGTACCGCGCGTAGAAACCCATGGGCCAAGCGCTCCCTAATCGAGGAACTTCAGCGTTGCATGGGATAGGTCAGATATCGACCTCGATGAAGCGCAGTGCCTGGCGCGCGGTGCGGCGCGGGCGCTTGATGAAAAGCGGCGAGTGCATCAGCCGGTTAACCGCGGCCATCGCCAGGTCGCTGCCTTCCTCCGCCTCGCCGGAGCGGACCTCGTCGCGCACCGCCATCGCCGTCTTCACCAGATGCACGGAGACAATGTACTCGTCCTGGTGATGGTTGAAGAGAAGCTCGCCTGAATCATCGAAGAAGCGGTCAGCGTCCGGCACGCGCCAGTCGTCGGGGTCCAGGTCGACATCGGCGATGCCCGCGTTGCGACCACTGAAACAGGCCATCTGCAGAAGACCGCTTGGCCAGAGCTCCGGGAACTTGCTGCACTGGGTTCTCACCGCGTTGGCGAAGGTGAGGCCGTGGGTCACGTCGAGCCAGCCCTTCTCGCCGCCAAACGGGACGTCCAGATCGTCCTGATGTTTCAGGTCGAAGGTCAGCATGTTGCGCGCATTGGCTTCAAGCAGCGAGCGGTAGAGATCCATCGGCGGCGCCGAACCGTGCTCGGCTGCAAGCTTCATGGCTTTCTTCACGTTCAGCCCGACGAAGTCGTCGGCCGTCGGCGCCTTGCCGTTGGTCTTGGTCCCGAAGGCCTCGAGCGCGCCGGCATAGCTGCGGAACTCAGGGATCAGGTCTTCGCGGAAGGCCTGTACGATCTCGCGCACCAGGGAGAGCAGCACGGGCTCGGCGACATGATCACCCAGGCGCTCGATCAGCTTGCCGGCCTTCGGCACATAGATCAGAGAGTGGCCGAAGGCGTTGTAATGCGCCAACGCCGCGCGGGTCAGGCCGCGCTCCATATCATCAAACGTCAGACCGGCCTGCAGCGCACCGCGCACCATGCGGATCGCCTTCGGCTCGTCCTCGATCTCGACAGCCTGGACGAAGGCCTCCTCGTCCCATTCCTCGGCCCCCTCGGCGAACGGATAGACGGGCTCGCGCAGCACGTCGTCGGCCATGTGGCCGATCGATTCGAGCGCGCAGATGACCTGCGTTTCCGGGTCGTTACCGTGCTCGTCATAAAGCGTCAGCCAGTCAGCGGCGCCGGCATAGGCGTGTGTCCAGCCGAACTCCATGCGGTCGTGGGACCAGCCAATGGCCTCACGCATGCCGTCCAGGGGATCGGCGCCGATTTGGCGCAGCCGCGCGATCTCGCGCGCGATGCGTTCGTAGTCGTGATCGACAAAACCCTGTTCCAGACCTTCCATCGTCTTGGCCTTGCGCTCGTCGAACGGCGGATCGACGATCTCGACCCAGACCTCGCCGTCGCGCAATTCGACGGGGTAGATCCGCAGCTTGTCGCCGTCGCGCTGGTTCTCGCCGGTCTCCAGGTCAAACTTCCAGTTATGCCAGTTGCAGGTGAGCTTGCAGTCCTTGTCCAGCGTGCCTTCGCGCAGTGGGTAACCCTCGTGCGGGCAACGGTTGTTGCAGGCGAAGATGCCTTTGTCGGTGTGGAACAGCGCGATCTGGCGGCCGTCCTGGCGGAAAACCTTGCGGCCCTTTTCCTGCAGTTCGGCAACGGAAACCGCGTGTGTCCAACCTTGTGCCATCGTTCGCATCCTCCAGGCTGAGCAAATGAGTTTATAAAGTAATTCCTTTCTTTTCAAGAGCCGTCCTGAAAACTTACGCGGCCAGATCGGCGGCTGTAGAGTGCGCCGATAATGAGTGAGAGTCATACTCCCCATGCGGGCCTTTCGGCCCGCAATCTCGTCTGCGAACGAGGCGGACGCACGCTGTTTTCCAGTCTTTCGTTCGATCTGGCGCCGGGAGACGCGCTGATCCTTCGCGGACCCAACGGCAGCGGCAAGACGTCCCTGCTGCGTCTTCTGGCCGGTCTGTTGCCGGCGGCGGGCGGTGAAATCCTGTGGCGCGGTGAACCCGTCCAAAAGGACCGGGAGGTCTGGCGCGGCGCCCTGCGTTTCCTGGCACACGACAACGCGGTGAAACCGGCCCTGACGGTCGAGCAAAACCTCGCGTTCTGGATCCGGCTCTACGACGACGCGTCCGGCGACGGGTTGAACCGTGGCCTCTCTGCTATGGGGCTGGAGCGCCTGGTGGACTTGCCGGCCGCCATGCTGTCGGCGGGCCAGCGGCGGCGGCTGGCGCTATCGCGGCTTGCCGCCTGCCCGGGTAACGTCTGGCTTCTGGACGAACCGACCGTGACCCTGGACGCCGACTCGGTGACGCGTCTGTCGCGCATGGTCGCCGATCACCGCGACGAAGGCGGCATGGTGATCGCCGCGACACACGATACCTTCGACATGCCCGGCGCGCGGCACGTGGATCTGGGCGACACCGCATGAACGGCTTTTCCGCCATCGTCGTTCGCGACGTCAACCTCGCCTTCCGGCGCGGTGGCGAGGGATTGCTGACCATCATGTTTTTCCTGATCGCCGTCGCACTCTTTCCGCTCGGCATCGGTCCGGAGCCGGAAATTCTGGCGCGCATCGCGCCGGGGGTCCTTTGGGTCGCCGCGCTGCTTGCCGCGACACTCTCGCTGGACCGCCTGTTCCGCGCCGATCACGAAGATGGCTCCCTCGATCTCATGGCTTTGGCGCCGATGCCGCTGGAGATGACCGTGCTCGCCAAGGCGCTGGCGCATTGGATCAGCACCGGCCTGCCGCTCACCATCGCTGCGCCGTTCCTGGCGTTGATGATGCAGCTCGACGTCCAGACATGGCCCGTCGTGATCGCCACGATGGCTCTCGGCACCCCGACACTGAGCCTGATCGGTGGGATCGGGGCGGCGCTGACCTTGGGTGCCAGGCGCGGCGGGGTCCTGGCGAGCCTGATCGTGCTGCCCCTCTTCATTCCCGTGCTGATCTTCGGTTCCAGTGCTATCGAAGCGACGATCTTTGGGCTGGAGCCCGGTGCGCCGCTTTTGATCCTGGGCGCGTTCCTGCTGGCCGCCATTCCCTTGACGCCGTTCGCCACCGCCGCGGCGCTCAGGCTGGCTCTGGAGTGAGGATTTTGACCCATGACAGTAATCTGTTTCGGATTGACTTATGCCAAGGCGGGCTTGCACTAGTGTCGTGCAGGATCAGCATCGCGACTGCCACCCCTAGCGGAAGATAGAGCTGCCATGGCGAACCCGCTTCACCTGCTCGCCAGTCCCGCGCGTTTTCAGCGTCTGAGTGCCCGGATTCTGCCGTTTGCGGCGGTCGTTGCCGTGGTCTGCATCGGTTATGGCCTCTATGGCGGCCTGATCGCCTCGCCCGCCGACTACCAGCAGGGCGAAAGCGTCCGCATCATGTACATCCATGTGCCGTCGGCCTGGATGGCCATGTTGTGCTACGCCGTGATGGCCCTTTTCTCGGCCTCGTTTCTTATCTGGAAACACCAGCTGGCGGATCTGGCCGCGCGCGCCTCGGCGCCGATCGGCGCCTGTTTCACCGCGATTGCACTGATCACCGGCAGCCTGTGGGGCCAGCCGACATGGGGCACCTGGTGGATATGGGATGCCAGGCTGACCTCCGTCCTCATCCTGTTCTTTTTCTATCTCGGCCACATGGCGCTTTGCCACGCCTTCGATGACAGCCAGCGTGGTGGTCGGGCAGCGGCGATCCTGGCCATTGTCGGCGCGGTCAACCTGCCGATCATCAAGTTCTCCGTCGACTGGTGGAACACGCTGCATCAGCCGGCCAGCGTGTTCCGCCTGGACGGGCCGACCATCCACTCGAGCATGCTGATTCCGCTTCTGGTCATGGGTGCCGGTTTTGCGGCGCTGTATGTTGTTTTGCTTTTAATTCGCATCCGCGCCGAACTGCTGGCCCGGCGCATCGCGGTGCTGCAACGCGCGCGGGCCGGAACCAGTTGAGCACCAACGCCTTGGGCCCTATATCAAACGCGCGGCTCGCGGCACCGTGAGGCAGGCGGGTCCGGTGATCTGGTAGAGAGAGACTGAGCACAGAAGGCAGGGATTGGTCGCCATGGGCGAACATGCCGTATTCATCTGGCCGGCCTATGGCGTCGCCGCGGTGATCCTGATCGGCTTGCTTGTCGCCAGTCTGACCAGCCTACGCCGGCGACGCGCCGAACTGGCGCGCCTGGAACAAGAACGGACCGGAGAAAACGGGCGGTGAAACGCAAGCAACGGCGGATGATCCTGGTGGCGGGCGGCTTTGTCTGCCTGACCGGCGCCGTGGCGTTGGGCCTGCTCGCGTTTTCCGACAAGGTCGATAGCTTCTATAGCCCCTCAGACCTGGTAGCCGCCGACCTTGAGGCCGGCACGCGAGTCCGCCTGGGCGGTCTGGTCGAAGACGGCAGCGTCGCCCAGGCCGAGGATGGCGTGACCACCCAGTTCACCATCACCGACGGCGGCGAAGTTATCGCAGTCAGCTACACCGGTGTCCTGCCGGACCTCTTTCGCGAAGGTCAGGGCATCATCGTGACCGGGGCGCACGGCGAGGACGGCATGTTCATCGCCAGCGAGGTGCTCGCCAAACACGACGAAAACTATATGCCGAAAGAGGTCGCCGACGCGCTGAAGGAACAGGGTTTCTGGCAGCACGCGGGAGATGGATCGCCGTGATCGCCGAACTCGGCCACTTCTGTCTGGTCATGGCGCTGGTCGTCGCGGTGGTACAGGCGAGCCTACCGCTGATCGGCGCCCAACGCGGCAACGCAAGCTGGATGGCCCTGGGCTCGTGGGCGGCGATGGTGCAGTTCACCCTGATCGCGTTAGCCTTTCTGGCACTGACATACGCCTATGTGACGTCCGACTTCTCCGTCGCCAATGTCTACGAGAACTCTCATTCGCTCAAACCGATGCTCTACAAGATCACCGGCGTGTGGGGGAACCACGAGGGTTCGCTGGTGCTGTGGGTTCTGATCCTGGCGCTGTTCGGACTGGCGGTTGTGTTCTTCGGCGGCAATCTGCCGGCGACGCTTCGAGCCCGCGTGCTGGCCATTCAGGCCATGATCGCCGTTGGTTTTCTGTCGTTTTCCATTTTCACGTCGAACCCCTTCCTCAGGCTCGATCCGATCCCGCTCGATGGCCGGGATCTGAACCCGCTGTTGCAGGATCCCGGCCTCGCCTTTCATCCGCCGTTCCTCTACCTCGGCTATGTCGGCTTCTCGATGGCGTTCTCCTTCGCGGTCGCCGCGCTGCTCGAAGGCCGGGTCGACGCGGCGTGGGCGCGCTGGGTCAGGCCCTGGACGTTGGCCGCCTGGACGACGCTGACGCTGGGCATCGCGCTTGGCAGCTGGTGGGCCTATTACGAACTCGGCTGGGGCGGCTGGTGGTTCTGGGATCCCGTCGAGAACGCGTCGTTCATGCCGTGGCTGGCGGGCACCGCCTTGCTGCACTCAGCCATCGTCTGCGAGAAACGCAACGCGCTGAAGAGCTGGACTATCCTGCTCGCCATTATCGCCTTTTCGCTATCGCTGCTCGGCACCTTCCTGGTGCGCTCGGGCGTCTTGACCAGCGTGCACGCCTTTGCCACCGATCCGGCACGCGGCGTCTATATCCTGGCGCTTCTGGTCATTGCCATCGGCGGCTCGCTCGCCCTTTATGCGTGGCGCGCGCCACAGCTGAAGGCCGAGGGCCTGTTCGCGCCGATCAGCCGCGAGGGCGCACTGATCCTGAACAACCTCTTGCTGGCGACCGCGTGTTTCACGGTCTTTCTGGGTACGCTCTATCCGCTGTTCCTGGATACGTTGGGCGGCGGCACGGTGAGCGTCGGCCCGCCCTATTTCGAGATCACGTTCGTTCCGCTGATGGTGCCGCTGATCATAGCGACCGGTATCGGTCCGCTGCTGGCCTGGAAGCGTGGCGATGTGAAAGGCGTCTTGGCGCGCCTGAAGTTCGTCGCCGTCGTCGCACTGGCTGCCTGGGCCGGTCTGTGGTGGTTGATGACCGATACTTCGCCCCTGCCCGCCTTCGGTATCGCGCTCTCGGTCTGGCTCGCCGGCGCCGTCCTGGTCGAACTTGCGGCACGTCTCGGTGTCGGACGTGTCACCGCAAGCGAAAGCTGGCGCCGCGCCATCAACCTGCCGCGCGCCGCTTACGGCATGACGCTCTCGCACCTTGGCCTGGCGGTGTTCGTCGCTGGCGTCACCGCATCGACCGCCTGGCAGACCGAGGTGATCGTCGCCATGAAACCGGGCGATACCCAGGACGTCGGCGGCTACAGCTTCACCCTGGACGGCGTCGCCGACGTGCCCGGCCCGAACTATCTGGCCGAACGCGCGACTTTCACGGTCTCCCATTCCGGCGACGTGTTGGGCACGTTGACGCCGGAGAAACGTTTCTATCCCGTGCAGGGTATGCAGACGACGGAGGCTGCGATCCGCACCACGTTCATCGCCGATCTCTATGCTGTGATCGGCGATCCCATCGCCGGCACGCCCGGCGCCTACGCCGTTCGCCTCTATCACAACCCGCTGGTGCCGTGGATCTGGGGCGGCACGCTGTTCATGGTATTCGGCGGCTTGGTCAGCCTGACCGACCGGCGCCACCGCGTCGGCGCGCCGGCCCGCCGCAAGGCCATGGTGGCCCAACCGGCATGACGGTCGCGCTTCGAAAACTTCTGCTGGCGTTCGCCATGATCGTCATCTTGACGCCGTTCGCTCATGCCGTGCAGCCGGACGAAATTCTGGACGACCCGGCGCTGGAAGAACGAGCGCGGGCCATCACCTTGGAGCTGCGCTGCCTGGTGTGCCAAAACCAGTCTGTCGACGATTCGAACGCACCCTTGGCGCGTGACCTGCGCATGCTGGTGCGCGATCGTCTGTTGGCCGGCGACAGTGACGCCGAGGTCATCGACTACGTCGTTGACCGCTATGGCGACTACGTGCTGCTGCGCCCGCCCTTCCGCTCGGCGACCTGGCTCCTGTGGCTTGGCCCCTTTGTTGTCTTGGCGATCGCCATCGGTTTGCTCATCGTCGTCGTCCGGCGCCATCGGATGACCAAACAACCAGCGCCGGCGCCGCTTAGCGATGAGGAGCGCGCGCGCCTCGACCTCCTGATGCGCAACAGCGAGTAACCATGTCGTGGGTTGTCATCCTGGTTCTGGCGGCGGTCACGCTTGCCGTGCTTGCGTTGCTGCTGGTCCCGCTCCTGCGCCGTCCGCCCGAAGAGGACAACCGCGACCGCCACAGCCTGGAGGTCTATCGCGATCAACTCAACGAGCTCGACCGCGACGTCGCGCGCGGCGTGATGAATGAACGCGAAGCCGCCACCGCCAGACAGGAAATCGAACGGCGGATCCTGGCCTTACACCCCGACACGAAGACTGCGGCTGGCCGCAAGACAACCAAGAGCGCACGGCTGACCGCCATTGCACTGGTCGTTATCGTGCCGCTTGCCGCCGCCGCGCTCTACGCGTGGTACGGCTCGCCCGATATGCCGGACCAGCCGATGGCCGAACGCTGGGCCGATGACCGGCCGGTCTTCGAAGGCGGTCCGACCTTCGGCGATGTCCGCCGCATGATCGCGCGTTTCGAACAGAACTTGGCCGAAGAGCCGGAGAACGCGGAGAACTGGGCAACGCTCGCCGGTGCCTACGCGCTGTTGGAACAGTATGGCCAGGCGGCGGAAGCGATGGACCGGGCTGTTGCTTTGGAGCCTCAGAACGCCGAACGCCAGTCGCTGCTGGGCGAATTTCTGGTACTGGGTTCCGGCGGTATTGTCAGCGAAGAGGCTGGCGATGCGTTCCGCGCGGCGATCGCCGCCGACCCCATCCAGCCGATCGCGCGCTTCTACCTGGCCTTGGGGCGTGCCCAGGACGGTGACGTCGCCGGCGCCTTGGCCGACTGGCAGGCGCTTCTGGCCGACACACCCCCCGGCGCGTCGTGGGCGCCCATGGTGACCGAACAAATCACCCGCGCCGCCACCGAACTGGGCATCGACCCCGCCGAAGCGCTCGCCCAAGGCCAATCGACCGGTCCCACCCAGGAGGACGTCGAGGCTATTACCAGCCTGCCAGCAGACGAGCAGATGGCGATGATCCGCGACATGGTCGCCGGTCTTGCCGCGCGTCTGGAAAACGAACCGGACAACCTTGAAGGCTGGATACGACTGGCTGAGTCCTATGCCGTCCTGGGCGAATGGGAGCTCTCGCGCAGCGCCTACCTGCATGCGCTCGGTTTGGCGCCAAACAGCACGACGGTCGCCGACGGGTTCGCCAACTCGGTCTCCGGCAGCCTGCCCCAGGAAGGCTTGATGCCTGACCAAGCTGTTGAGGATTTCGCGACCGTGCTAACGATCAACCCGATGAACGAACAGGCTCTCTACTACTCCGGCGTCGCAGCGACCCAGGCCGGCGACATGGATAGCGCCATCGGCTATTGGACGACGCTGCGCGACCAGTTGGGCGAGGGTAGCCGGGAACGCCAATTCATCGAGCAACGTATCGACGAGATCGGCGGCTGATGGCGGACGACCGTTTCGATGTCGTCATCGTCGGCGGTGGCGTCATGGGGTGCAGCAGCGCCTGGCATTTGATGACCCGCGCGACCGACCTGAAGGTCGCCGTGATCGAACGCGACCCCACCTACACCCATGCATCGACACCGCGCTCGGCCGGCGGCGTGCGCCAGCAGTTTTCCATCGCCGAGAATGTCGAGATGTCGCAATACGGCCTGGCATTCTATCAGGCGTTCGGCGAGCGCATGGCGATCGACGGTGACAAGCCGGACGTCAGCCTGCGCCAGCAGGGCTATCTCTTTCTGATCAGCGAACAAAACCGCGAGACCGCGACTGCCGTAAACAAGCTGCAACGTGACCTCGGCGCTAAGAACGAACTATTGGAACCCAACGCTATCAAACAGCGCTTTCCGTCGCTCGTCGTCGATGACGTGGCGCTGGGATCGTTCGGACCCGAAGACGGCTGGATGGATCCTCACGCCATCCTGCAGGGCTTCCGCAAGAAAGCAGGCGCCTTGGGCGCTCGTCACATCAACGGCAATGTCGAGGCCATCGCTGTCGCCGACGGCCGCGCCACCGGTGTCGTGCTCGACGACGGAGGCAGAATTGACGCCGATCACGTCGTGTGTGCCGCTGGCGCCTGGTCGGCCGCGCTGTTGCGGCCCAACGGAGTCAACGTGCCGGTCGATCCCGTGCGCCGCATGGTCTTCTACTTCGAGATCCGCGAGGATCTCGAACCGCTGCCCCTGCTGATCGATATGACCGGGTTCTACTTCCGGCCCGAAGGCCGCGGCTATATCTGCGGCAAGTCCAATCCCGCAGAACCGGCGGGCGACAATTTCGAGGTCGATCACTCGTGGTTCGAGACCGAGATCTGGCCAGCCATGGCCGAACGCTGTCCGCCGTTCGAGGCGCTGAAGGTGATGAACGCCTGGGCCGGCCTCTATGACGTCAATCATCTCGACGAGAACATGATCATCGGACCGTGGCCTGATGGCCCGGCGAACCTTCACGTGCTCTGCGGGTTCTCCGGACACGGCCTGCAACAGGCGCCGGCGGCGGGACGAGCGATCGCCGAACTGGTGCTGGATGGCGGTTATGTCAGCCTGGACCTTTCCCGTCTTGGCTGCGCTCGCGTCAAGGCAGGCGAGCCGTTACGCGAGGCCGCCATCGTATGACCGAAGGCGATCGCAAAGCCGTTGCTCTGTGGCTGTTCGCCGTCGCGGCGCTGATCTTCGTCATGGTCGTGTTGGGTGGTGTCACGCGGCTTACCGAGTCCGGTCTCAGCATGACCGATTGGCGCCCGGTCACGGGCTGGCTGCCGCCCTTGAACCTAGAAGCTTGGCAGGCGGAGTTCGCGAAGTATCAGGCAAGCCCCGAGTTTCAGAAGATCAACTTCTCGATGACGCTCGACGGCTTCAAGACGATCTTCTGGTTCGAGTACGCCCACCGTCTATTGGGCCGCATTATCGGCGTGGCGTTCTTCGTTCCCTTCGTCTGGTTTCTGGCGCGCGGCCGGCTGGATCGCCGCCACGCGATCAATTTGGGTTTCATCTTCCTGCTCGGTGCGCTGCAGGGCGCGGTCGGCTGGTACATGGTCGCCAGCGGCTTGGTCGACCGACCCTATGTCAGCCATTACCGCCTGGCGATGCACCTGGGTCTGGCGGTTCTCATCTACGCGCTGATCGTTTCCCAGGCGCTCAGGTTGGTGATGTCGCCTGTCTATGGACATGCGGAAACGGGCATCGACCCGTTGCGCAAGGTGGCCTGGTGGCTGATCGCGCTGATTGGCCTCACCATGCTGTCGGGCGCGTTCGTCGCCGGCCTTGATGCCGGGCGCGCCTATAACACCTTCCCGTTGATGGACGGGCGGCTTATCCCCGAATTCTATTGGGCCGACGATCCGTGGTGGCTGAACCCGTTCGACAACATCGCCGCGGTTCAGTTCAACCATCGTGTGCTGGCGGTTCTGACGGTTGTCGCCGTGATTGCGTTCGCGCTGTGGTCCCATCGCTTCCGCGCGTCGATGGGATCACTCAGCGCCATCGGCCTCCTGGCCATGGCGGCGGTGGTCCAAGCGGGTCTCGGGATCGCCACCCTGCTGATGTTCGTGCCGGTCTGGCTGGGCGCGCTGCACCAGGCGGGCGCCATGATCGTCTTGACGCTCGCGCTCTTCGTCGCCCACCACCTCAGGCGGCGGGCCGCATAATCGCGCAAGTCGGCTCTAGCGGTTGGCGCGCGGACCGGCTAGCAGCCAGACGATAAAGCCGATGACCGGCAGGATCAGGATCAGGATGATCCACAGAACCTTGGCGCCGACAGACGCCCGGCTGGAGACCGTGCTGACAATCGCCCAGATATCGGCGATCAGAACGATCAAACCGAGAATGCCGGTAAACTCGATACCCATAGAATGGACCCACGCTTCCTTGTTTCACGAGCGCGGATTATCAGCGGCATCGTGCCGGTTGACCAGATCTTCCGGAAACGCGCCGCGATAATCCGCCCCCAGTTCTGATCATCGACGCCGTCGGCGTGTTGCCGCTATCGTTCGACGGAACCAAGGGGTGCGATATGACATACACGATCATCGGACACTGTCCAAAGACCGGTCAGACGGGGCTCGCCATCGCCACGGTCTCGCTCAATGTCGCGGCTATCTGCCCGACCGTCAGCCGCCACGGCGACATCGTCTGCAGTCAGGCCTACACCAATCGGCGACTGGGCGCCTTGGGCGCGCGCTGCCTGTCGGACGGCATGGGTGTGGCCGAGACGATGGCGCGGCTCGCCGACAACGACGGCAGTTTCGGGTTTCGCCAGCTCGCCATCGTGTCGAAGGCGGGCGAGGCCGCCGCCCATACGGGCGAGGATTGCTCCGACTGGAAAGGACACCAGATCGGCGACGGTTACGTCGCCATGGGCAATGTCCTGGCCGGGCCCGAGGTGGTCGGTGCCATGGCAACGGCGTTCGAGGGTTCAGCGGACCAGCCGCTGCAGAAACGTCTAATGACCGCCATCGAGGCTGGTCGCGACGCCGGCGGCCAGGCAAAAGACGGCCGCCACATCACCGAACGGTCCGCCGGTCTTGTGGTCTACGGCTGGGACGATGACGGCTATCCCGACACGGCCGAGATCAACGTTAGGGTCGACGCCCACCCGACAGCGGTCGCCGAGCTGCGCCGCCAGTACGAGATGATCCGTCATCTCAACATTTATCAGCACATGAAGGCGGACGATCCCGCGATACTGCCGACGACCGAGGACTGGGAAACCAAACACATGACGGCCGTGCGACCGCCGCCCTGGTACGACTAACTGTCCATCAGGGCTGAACCGTCAGCAATACGACCGACTTCTTGCCGCCTTCCGTTTCCTGGCGGCCAACCGGCTCGAAGCCGAACCGCTCGTGAAAACGCATGGAGCCGGGATTGGGCGGTCGCTCATTAACCTCACAACACAGCATGACGCCGGCATTTCGCGCAGCGTCCATGGCGCGCTCATAGAAGCTCTTGCCGAGACCCAGGCCGCGCTGTTCCGGATCGACGACGACGCGATCTATGTAAAGAAAATCGTCGTAATTATCCTGGAACCACAGATAGTTAGCACTGTCATAGCTGGTTCCCGGCCGGAACGCGATCAGGCCGCCGGCCGGCTCGCCGCCGGCCAATACTGTCCATGCCAAGGCTGCCTCGGCCAACATCGCTTCCAGATCATCGGCTTTGAGCGCGTTGACATGCGGCACGGCGTCGTTGTTGAGCGGCAGGAACCAACCGGCGTCCGCCATCGTCATCTCGCGTAGGCTCACGCTTTAGCCACCGAGCGCACGTGCGACGGCATCGAAGCAGCGCATGGAATCGAGGGAAACATTGTCGTCGGTCGGCAGGGGCTGTGACGAAAAGACCGCGATAACAGTCGACGCCTTCGGGTCGATGTAGAGCCACTGACCGAAGACACCGATGCCAGTATAGGCGCCGTGGTCGTTGCCGATGATCCACCACTTGTTGCGGTAACCGCCGGCCGGCATGGTCTCCGCATACTCGCCGGCGGCCCAGGCGGCCCCGTCGTGGTTGTTCACCGTGTCCTCGATCCAGGCGCTGGGCACGATCTGGCGCCCGTTGCCGTGGCCGCCCTCCAGCAGCATCTGACCAAAGCGCGCGAGGTCGCGCAGGGTGACGCAGATACCGCCGGCGGTGCGCTGGCCGCCCAACCGGTCGACCGTGATGTAGGCGTCGAACTCCGCGCCCATGGGCTGCCAGATCATGTCGGAGAACATGGCATGGAACGGGCGGCCGCCGACCCGCTCCAGGATCCAGCCGAGCAGGTCGGTGCAGGGCGAGACATAGTGGAACGCAGCGCCATGATCGCCCTTCTTCTTGACGCTGGGCAACCAGCTCCTGAGATCGCCATCAGCGGTTTCGGGCGTCACCGGTTTCCAGCCGGAGACCTCGCGGTACTCGGTGATGGCGCCCGCGTTGGCCAGATAGTCCTCGTCGAAATCGGCGCCGACGGTCATGTCCAGGATGTGCTGGAGCGTGCAGTCTTCAAACGCCGAACCCTTGACCTCCGGCATGAAATCGATGACCGGCTCGGCCGGGTCGAGCAGGCCGCGCGCCACGAACATGCCGGCCAGCGTCGCGGTCAACGACTTCGACACCGACATCAGAATGTGCGGGCGGTGTTCGGTAAAGCCGCCATAGTAACGCTCGGTAACGACGTTGCCGCGGTGAAGCACGAGCAGGCCGTCGACCTGGGTCGAGGCGACAAACCGCCTGAGGTCGGACGCCGCGCCCGTGTGGTCGGTGAACGCGATGTCCATCAGATCCACCGGCTGGCGGCCGAGTTCCCAGGTCGGGCCCGCGCCGCGCCATATGTTGGCGGTCGGGATCAGCTCGCGCACATGCTGGAACGCCCAGCGGTTGTAGGGTGGCGTCCGCCAGTTATCCAACGTCACCTGGCCTGCTTCCGGTGCCGGAAACTCCGCCATCAGGGGCGTTCCTGTCATTTTTCTTTTCCCTTCCTTAGAGACACAGTGATCCCTGCATGTACTTGACCGCCGATGACGTCAACCAGACGCGATCGCCGTGCAGCGCACAAGGAAGCGTCGCGCCGCGCGGCGAAGGCTGGCGCGCCATGAGCTCGGTCTTGTTCAATCGCTCGGCCCAATACGGAACCAGAGAACAGTGGGCCGACCCGGTAAAGCCCGTGTCTTCGCCCTCGCCATGCTTGACCGCGAACCAACGCGAGACAAAGTCGGCGTCATCGTCCGGCGCTGTCACGATGACGGCGCGTAGTGGCAAGTCCGCGAGCTCTTCGTTATCCGGCACAAAATCTGTCACGTCGCGCGCTGAGGGCAAGACAGCGATGAGGTCAAGCGCGCCGAGCACCTCTGTCGGCCGGGTTCCGAAGACATCGACGTTCGACTCCGGCAGCGTGATGGGGGCTGGAACCAACGCCGGTAGGTCCAGAACATATTGGCTATCCTGCCGCCTGACACGAGCCTCGCCTGCCTCGGCGTGGAACACGATCTCGTCGGAACTGTCGCCAAGCTCTTCGGCGGCGACATAGCCCGCGGCCAGCGTGCCGTGTCCACACCACCCCTCGATCTCTGTCTTCGGTGCGAACCACCGGATGTCGTAGCGCCCATTGCCGCCGACAAAAAACGCCGCGGTCAGTCCGTTCTCCGCCGCGATCGACTGCATCACCGTATCGTCAAGCCACGCATCCAACGGCACGACGAGCGCCGGATTGCCGCGAAACAGTTCCGACGTAAACGCATTGACCTGAAAGAACGGCCGCACGGCGCTATCGGTTCCTACGATCCGGCAAACGAGTCGCCGATCGCATAGAAGGCGCGCATCAGGTCACCCCACAAGGCGTCTTCCCCGGAACCGCCGGGGAAACAGCTCAGCTTGGCCATGACCAGTTCGGCCACCGGGTCGACAAACACCGTCTGACCGAAGGCACCAAGCGTGAAGAACGGCTTATGAGGATGCTGACGGTTTGTGTACCACTGGGACCGGTAGTGATGTCCGGGGAACGGGCCGGCCATCGTGCCCTTGTCCCAGGCATCGGCGTCGCCATTCTCGCGCATATCCTTGATCCAGGCCTCCGGCACGACACGCCGGCCGTCAACGATGCCGCCCAGGCGGTGCAGCTCGCCGAACCGCGCGAGATCACGCAGCGTCACATTCAGGCCGCCTTCGGTCTGTGAGCGTCCCTGGCGGTCGACCGCCAGGTCAGCATCGAACTCCGCCCCCATCGGCTGCCAGATTAAGCGCGACAAAAGATCGGCGAACGGCTCGCCGGCAACCGCCTCCAACACCCAACCAAGCACGACCGAGTTGGCGGAGACATAGTGGAACGCGCCGCCATGGGGCGGTTCGGCGCGAATAATACGCATGAAATCCAGAAGATTGTCCGGCGCGTCCGGCCTGATCGGCGGACGCCAACCGCTGGCGGCATCCAGATAGGCGAAGTCGCTCTCGGGGTTGTCATAGTCCTCGGAAAAGTCGAGACCGACCCGCATGTCGAGAAGATGGCGCACGGTCGCACCGTCATAGGCCGTCCCGTCGAGCTTCGGCAGCACGTCGGTGACGCGCGCTTGCGTATCCAGCAAGCCCTGATCGGCCAAAACGCCGGCCAGCGAACCGGTGAACGATTTGGTCGTCGACATCAAGATATGGGTGTCCTGGGGCCGCATGCCGTTGCCGTACGCCTCGGCGACAATGACGCCGCGATGCAGCGCGATGAACCCGTCGAGATGGTCGCCACTCAGCATGTCGGCGACCGTTCGCGTACCGCCATCACCGGCCTGGTAGGCTATCGCGCCAATGTCGCGCGGCTCATTCATCAGCGCCCAAACCGGGCCTGGCCCGCGCCAAACCTTGGCCGTCGGTTGGCGTTCGCGCACGTGATGAAACCCCCAGGCGCTGTGTGGCGGGTCCTGGAAGTTGGTCGCGGTGACCGCGTTCGGATCAGTCGGAGAGGGCATGGGCGATCGCCTTGAACGCACGTTCCATGTCATCGAAGAACTTGTCGTCTGCTGGCGCGGGATGGCTGGAATGGCGCGCGATGACCACGCTCGCGGCCGGATCAACGAACAGCATCTGGCCGTGGATGCCGATGCCGAGATAGGGCCGGTGGGCGTCGTTCAGATCCGTGTACCACTTCGACCGATAGTGACAACCAGGCATGAACTCCGCGAAATTGCCGCGGTCCCACGCTGCGGCATCACCGTTCTCGCGGAAGTCGCGGATCCAGGATTCAGGCACAATGCGCCTGCCGTTCAACACACCGTTTCGAAGATGCAGCAAGCCAAAGCGCGCGAGGTCGCGGGTCGTCACGCACAACCCGCCATCGGTCTGCGGCGCGCCAAGCCGGTCGAGCGTGATATAGGCATCGGCCTCCGCCCCCATGGGCTGCCAGATCTCGCGCGACAGCAGGGTCGCGAAGTCTTGGCCGGAGACGCGCTCTAGGATCCAACCGAGCAGGTCCGTGTTCGTGGACACATAGTGGAACGCGGCACCGTGCTCACCGGCCGGACGCATGGTCGCAATGTAGTCGCGAAGATTGTCGGGCGCGCCCTCGCGCGACGGTCGCCATCCCGCCGCGACATCCAACAGTGCGACATCGCTGTTCGGGTTCTCGTAATCCTCGTCGTATTCCATGCCCACGCTCATATCGAGAACGTGGCGCACCTTGGCGCCGTCATAGGCCGACCCCGCGACCTCCGGGATGATGTCGGTGACGGTATCATCGGGCGATACCAGACCGCGTTCGACAAGGATGCCGGTTAGCGAACCGGCAAATGACTTGGTCACCGACATCAGGAGATGGGGTTCGTGTGCCTGAACGCCATCGCCATACCGCTCGGTCACCATGGCGCCTTCGTGCAGCACGACAAAACCGTCCGTATAGCCGGTGTCGAGATGCTGTTTGACGGTCTGCGTCTTTCCGTCGCGATCCTGAAACGCGATATCGTCAAAACAGGTTGGGGCAGCCGGCAAGTCGGTCACCGCCCCATCGCCACGCCAGACGTTGGCCGTCGGCAGCAGCCGTCTCAGGTTCCTGAAGGCCCACCGGTTGAAAGGACCTTCCTGCATGTTGGCGATCGTCACCTGTTCGCCGGCGCCGGCGGGAAACCGCCGCATCAGCGAAAGCTCGTTACCCATGATCTCCCCCACTAAGCTTATCGGCGCAAGCTAGCAGGCGCCTTAACGGACCAGAAGGGCTTTGAGCGGGTCGGGCCGAATCATCGACGTGATGGCCAGGCGCTCGACAGCCGGCGCGCTTTGCCAGAGGCTATCCGCGACACCGTGCGCGACAGCCTCCTGAGCCTCGTCGTCGGCCATGTTGATGACCGGCACGATGCGCGCCGATGTCGTGGCACCGATGGTCGCGACCTGATGGCCCAGGGCGTCAGCAAGATGGGTCTGGGTGATGACATCACCAACCGTCGCGCCCGACAGCCCCGCAAAGATCTCCGGATGATGCACCGTCTCCTCATCCAGTGTCCGCCCGACGACGTGGACCGAGGCGAACAGCAGGACGGTTGTCGTGCCCGGAACCAGGATGGGCTCGCCCGGTTTATGCCCCTTGGCCAGGCGCATGCGCGCGCCATCGACCTTGACATAAGTCGCGTCGAATTCGCCGGTCTTGTGGATGGCCGCAATCGTCTCGGGCGCGATACCCTCCAGACGGAACGAGCGGGTCTTCGGCCCGGCGTAACCGACGATCCGCTTGCCGGCGAACGTCGCCAAAGCGGTCTCGACATCAGTACCCTCATCAAGCGGTATCAGGTCGTCGGACTCGCGCTTCAGGCGAAACGGAACCTTGATCGTGTTGGTCAGGCCCACGCGGCCGTCATGAAGCGCGGCCAGATGAACCATGCTCGTCTTCTTGCCGCCGGCGCCCGCGAAACAGACGATACCCTCGCGCGCCTGCAACTGGTCGAGCAGGTCGTTGTCACCCGTCATGGCCGGCGGGTTCCCTTTTCTTTCTCAGAGTTCACGATCAGCCGCCGGCCATGCGCGGCAGCAGAAAGATCTCGTTGTCCGGCGTCAGCGGGTGATAGGTCGCTTCGCGCTGAAGCCGGCCATCGACCGACACGGTGACGCCTTTCTCCAGCACCGGCTTCAGGGCAGGACAGAGTTCGCCGAGGTTGCGCAACATCTCGATGACGTTGCGCCCCTCGACGTGGAACTCGGTCTGACCGCCGGCCTGGCCGGCAAGGGAGCCGCCCAGCTTGACCAGCAGCATGCTTTAGTCCGCGGCCTGCCGCATCTTGTTGTTAAGCGCGGCCAGGATCTTCGGCGGCGACATCGGCAAGGTCGTCGCCCGCACGCCCATGGCGGCCGACACCGCGTTGGCGACGGCGGCCAGCGGCGGCACGATCGACGTCTCGCCGACGCCGCGCACGCCATAGGGATGGCCGGGGTTCGGCACCTCGACGATCACCGTGTCGATCATCGGCACGTCCGAACAGACGGGGATGCGGTAATCCAGGAAACCCGGATTCTGCAGCCGGCCATCCTCGCCATAGATGTACTCCTCGTTCAGCACCCAGCCGATGCCCTGAACGGCGCCGCCCTGGAACTGACCCTCGACATAGGACGGATGCACCGCCTTGCCGGCGTCCTGGACAACCAGATAGCGCAGCACTTCCGTGGCGCCGGTTTCCGGATCGACCTCGACATCGACCACGTGGGTGGCGAAGCTGGGGCCCGCGCCGTCGGCGTTGACCTCGTAGTGTCCGGCGACGGGGCCACCGGTCGCGGCGGCCTGTTCGGCCAGATCCGCCAGCGTCAGGGGATCGAAGTTGCCGGCATTGGCGCCGGCAGGACGCGCGGCACCGTTCTCCCAGTCCACCGCCTCCTCCGGGATGCCCCAGATGGTCGCCGCGCGGGCGCATAGCTTCGCCTTCAGATCGCGGGTCGCGTAGATGGTGGCGAGACCACTGGCGAACGTCACCCGGCTTCCGTCGGTCACGTCGTTGTAACCCAGCGACGACGTGTCGGCGATGATGGTGCGCACCTGATCATAGGGGATGCCGAGTTCCTCGGCCGCCATCAGGCACATGGAGGCGCGGCTGCCGCCGATATCCGGCGTGCCGACCGCAAGACCCAGGGTGCCGTCGATGTTGAGGTTGATCGTCGTGCAGGTCTGGCCGGCGAAGTTGAACCAGAACCCGCTGGCGACGCCGCGGCCCTGGTTCTTGCCCAGCTTCACCTTGTAGTTCTTGTGCTTCTTCGCCGCTTCCAGCGTCTCAACCAGACCGACCGGACCGAAGGTCGGACCATAGGATGACACCGTGCCTTCCTTGGCCGCGTTCTTCAGTCGGATGTCGATGGCATCCATGCCCAGCTTTTCCGCCAACTCGCCGACGCAGCCCTCGACCGCAAACGCGGACATGGGCGCGCCGGGCGCACGATAGGCCGCCTGTTTGGGCCGGTTGGTGACGACGTCGTAACCGACGATCTTGACGTCCTTCAGGTCATAACAGGCAAAGGCGGTCATCGCGCCCATTTCGACCGGCGAACCGGGGAAAGCGCCACCCTGATACTTCAGGATAGCCTCGGCGGCGGTGAACGTGCCGTCGCGCTTGGCGCCAATCCGGACCTTCATGCTGGCCGACGATGTCGGGCCGGTCGCCCGGAACACCTCGTCGCGGCTCATCACCACCTTGACCGGCCGGCCAGCTTTGCGCGACAGCGCAAGCGCCACCGGCTCGATGAAGACGGTCGTCTTGCCGCCGAAACCGCCGCCGATCTCCGATGCGGTGACACGCAACCTGGAGACGTCCAGGCCCAACAGGCTGGCGCAGGTATCGCGCACCATGAAGTGACCTTGCGTGCAAACCCAAAGCTCGGCCCAGCCGTCGCTGCTGACGTTGGCCAGGCAGGCATGCGGTTCGATGTAACCCTGGTGGGTCGCTTCGGTCTTGAACTCGTGCTCAACAATGACGTCGGCTTCACGGAACCCCTTCTTCGGATCACCATGACCGAACTGATAGCGGCCTGCGATGTTGGAGGGGCGTTTGCCGGGCGGCAGCGTCTTCTCGTTCTTGCCCTTCACATGGTCTGCCGTTTCCAGCATGTCCTGGTGATAGTCGTGCTCGATATGCTTGTGCAGCACCGGCGCGTCCGGCTTCATCGCCTCGTCGACATCGGTGACGTGGGGCAGAACCTTGTAATCGATCTCGATCAGCTTCAGCGCCTTGCGCGCCACCGACATATCGACCGCGGCGACGGCGGCCACCGCATGACCGTCGTAGAGCGCTTTGCCGCGCGCCATGACATTGACCAGGATGTCCATGTCGCAGCCCGGCTGCGCTTTCAGATCCTTCGACGTGATGACCGCCTTGACGCCGGCAAGAGCCTCCGCCTTCGACGTGTCGATCTTGCGGATCCTGGCATGGGCGTGAGGGCTTCTGAGGATCGCGCCCACCAGCATGCCGGGCGCCGACATGTCGGCGCCGAACCGCGCGCGTCCGGTGACCTTGTCCATGCCGTCGGGCCGGACCGGGCGGGTGCCAACAGTCTTAAATTCGGTCGGCACGATCGTTTTGTTCTCGGAATCAAGCGGCATTGCGATGTCCCTTCCTCATGTCTTTGGCGGCGTCCATGACCGCGCGAACGATTTTGTCATAACCGGTGCAGCGGCAAAGGTTGCCGGCCAGCCAATAGCGAACCTCGGTCTCGGTGGGGTTCGGGTTGTTTTCCAACAGGTTCTTGGCGGCGATCAGGAAACCCGGCGTGCAGATGCCGCACTGCAACGCGGCATGATCGAGAAACTTCTGCTGCAGGGGATGTAGATCTTCGCCGTCGGCCATGCCTTCGATCGTTTCGATCTCATGGCCGCCAGCTTCGGCTCCGAGCACCAGACAGGAGCAGACGAGGCGACCGTCCAGCGTGACCGAACAGGCGCCACAGTCGCCGGTGCCGCAGCCTTCCTTGCTGCCGGTCATGCCAAGCCGGTCGCGTAGCACATCGAGCAGCGATTCGTCAGGACGGCAGACAAAGTCGACCTCGTCGCCGTTGATCATTGTGGAAACGTGAACTGAGCTCATGACTTAACCCTTTGCCCGCTTGAGTGCGATGGCAGCGGCGCGTCGCGCAAGCACGCCGGCCACCTTGATGCGAAACTCCTTGGTGCCGCGCTTGTCGTCGATCGGCTTGGCGGCGGCCGCGCAGATGGCGGCAAGTTCGTCCAGCGCCGCCTTGTCGACCTTGGTGCCGATCAGCGCGTCGGCCGCATCGTCGACCACCAAAGCCCGCGCCGCGACGGCACCCAACGAGACCCGCGCATCCGAACACACGCCCTTGGTGTTCAGCGTCAGGCTGACGCCGGCACCAACCACGGCGATATCCATTTCCGTTCTCGGGATAAACCGCAGATAGGCCTCGCCCGTGCGCCGCTTCGGCTTGGGCAGGAAGACGGACGCAACAAACTCGCCCTTCTTCAGCGATGTCTTGCCGGGCGCGATCGCGATGTCCTCGACCGCTACGTTGCGTGCGCGCTTCGGTCCGACGACGCGGGCAACGGCGCGCGCAGCGATCATCGCCGGCACACTATCGGCGGCCGGCGAGGCGTTGCACAGGTTGCCGACCATGGTGGCGCGCCCCTGGATCTGGGTCGAGCCAATCAACTCGGTCGCCTCGACGACGCCGGGCCACAGTTCCTTGACCTTGGGATGCTCGCCAAGCTCGGCGCCCGACACCGCCGCGCCAATTCGGTAGCCGTCCTTCTCCTTGGTGATGTCGAACATGCCGGGGATGTTCTTGATGTCGACGATCAGATCCGGCTCAAGCATGCCGGAGCGCATCTGCACCAGAAGATCCGTGCCGCCCGCAAGAATGCGCGAAGTGCCCCTCGCTTTCGATAGCAGGCCGACCGCGGCCTTGATCGTTTGTGGTGATTCGTAGCGCATGCTGTCCTTCTCAGAGTGCTGTCCATCCATGTTGGCCCGACGCTCGCCCGGTGCAATCGCCATGGAACCACATCGCCACGCGACCAGCGGAACCTATTCCGCTATTGGGCAAAAAGCCGCCGCCCGATCAGGTCCCTGCACACCGCGCCATGCGACGCCGCAGGTGCGTTTAACCCTGGCGCCAGACGACGAGCATCGTGAACCGTTCTGCCGATGGAATGAAATGTAGAGGGCGAAACGAAAGTCGGTCAATTCCGCATTGGAAGCAGCGACGTGCAAAATCCCGCAAGACACGCATCGGATCAGCGCAATCGGGGGATGTGACCGGCCTGACGATGCCCCGCCGGCGCCTACTTTCAACGCCCTAGCAGACGAAGGCAATCGGTGTGCAACTTACTCATCCCAAACGATTTTCTCCAGTCGAGGACGGTAGCGACAGATGCTGAATTGACTATTCGAGCGGGCCGCTTTGGCTTTCGACCACCTGCGAAACCCGCTTCTGCTCCTGCGGCGGCTCATTGTGGAGCCCGATTTTCTTTGGCAGGGCATTCCGAAACTCGCGAACTACGGCCAGACCGCCAGTTCCATGGCCAGCCACGACCTGCCCATGTTCCTGCTTCCCGCCGTGGTCCCGCGTGAGACAGTTGGCGCGATCTTTTCTTAGCCTGGGGCTGCTGACGCGACTGGTGAGACTGGAATTCACGATGTTCGACCTGGTGTCCAACATCACCTAGAGCGCCGGCGACTGGTCGCTGGACGCCCTGCGCAAGCGCCGGCAGTCTGCCTAACGCGCCGTCAGCTGTTTTCGTTGTAGATCGCCAGCGCCCGCGGCATGGCGGCTTCCAGCTCGGCAATCCGGTTGCCGGTCGAAGGATGGGTCGACAGGAACTCCGGCACGCCCGGTCCGCCATACGCCTGCATGTTCCTCCACAGGTCCACCGCCGCGCGCGGGTCATAGCCGGCGCGTGCCATGTAGATCAGCCCAATCTCGTCGGCCTCGGCCTCCTGTTCGCGGCTGAACGGTAGGATGACGCCGAGCGTCGCGGTCTGGACCAGAAGCTCGATGTTCTCCGCCGCATACTCCGATGTCGCGCCGGCCGCATCCAGACCGTATTGGAGCGCCATCTGCTGGGACATGCGCTCGGCAGAGTGGCGGGCGGTGGCATGGGCGATTTCATGGCCGATGACGGCAGCAAGCTGAGCGTCGTTTTCGGCGACCTGGAACATGCCGGTGTGCACCGCGACCTTGCCACCGGGTAGGGCGAAAGCGTTGGGTTCTGGATCCTCGATGACAACGAACTCCCAGTCGTAGCCGGAAAACCCGGTCACCGCCGCGATCCGCTTGCCAATCCGCTGCACCGTGTCATTCATCTGCGGGTCGCGTGAGATCGTGCTCTGAGCGAGAATCTCCTGGAACGCTTGCGCACCCAACTCATTGGCCTCGCTATCGGAGACGACGATGAACTGCTGGCGTCCGGTGACCGGTGCGGACTGACAGGCGGCAAGCAACAGGACGGCGGCGATGACGCAGGCGACGTGGCGCATTGATGATGAAACAGCAGGCATGGTGCTCCCTCGTCTACCTAAAGAAATCGGCCGGTGTCTGCGCCCCGTAACGACAACGACATCGGTTTCGACTAGTCTTGGGCCATGACATCACATCCGAAGCTAGCACCGACGCTTTACGACGACATTAAGGCGCTTTTGGGGGATCGCGTCAGCACTGCCGAAGCCGTGCGCGAACAGCACGGCCATGACGAGGGCTGGCATCCGACCGAAGCCCCGGCCGCCGTTTGCTTCCCGGAGAACGCCGAGGAAGTGGCCGAAATCGTCAAGCTGTGCGCCGCCAGCGGCACGCCTGTCGTGCCCTTTGGCACCGGCACTTCGCTGGAAGGCCATGTTCAGGCCGTCAAAGGCGGCGTCTCGATCGACATGATGGCGATGAACCGCGTGCTGGAGGTCAACGCCGAGGATCTGGACTGCCGGGTCGAACCGGGCGTGACCCGCAAGCAGCTCAACGAACACCTGCGCGATAGCGGTCTCTTCTTTCCCATCGACCCCGGCGCCGATGCCTCGCTTGGCGGCATGACCGCGACCCGTGCCTCGGGCACCAACGCGGTGCGCTACGGCACCATGCGCGAGAATGTCCTGTCGCTGAATGTGGTCTTGGCCGACGGCCGCCTGATCCGGACCGCCAGGCGCGCGCGCAAATCGTCGGCGGGCTATGACCTGACCCGACTGTTCGTCGGGTCCGAGGGAACGCTTGGCATCATCACCGAGATCACCTTGCGGCTTCACGGTATTCCCGAGGCAATCAGCGCCGCGGTCGTAAGCTTCGACACCATCGAAGGCGCCGTCGACGCCGTGATCGCGACTATTCAGATGGGCATTCCCGTCGCGCGCATCGAACTGCTGGACGAAGTCCAGCTAGACGCCATCAACCGTTACTCTGGCCTCGACTACAAGGTGGCGCCGACACTGTTCCTGGAGTTCCACGGCACCGAGGCGGGTGTCACCGAGCAGGCCGAACGGTTCGGCGACATCGCGCACGAGTTCGACGGCGGTGATTTTCAGTGGACGGCGCATCAGGAGGACCGCAACAAACTGTGGCAGGCCCGTCACGACGCGGTCTATGCCGACAAGGCGCTACGGCCGGGCTGCTCGTTTTGGGCGACCGATGTTTGTGTGCCGATTTCCAAACTGGCCGCCTGTATCGTCGAGACCAAGGCGGATCTTGCCGAGAGCTTTTTGATCGCGCCGCTCGTCGGCCATGTCGGCGACGGCAACTTTCATCTGGCCTTTCTGCTCGATCCCGACGATCCCAAGGAGCTGGCCGAGGCAGAGCGGCTCAACGAACGCTTGGTCATGCGCGCGTTGGCGATGGGCGGCACCTCGACTGGCGAACACGGCATCGGGCTCGGCAAGATGAAGTACCTGCAGGCCGAACACGGTGAAGCCGTGGCCGTCATGCGCCAGCTCAAGCAAGCGCTCGATCCTCAGAACATCATGAACCCCGGGAAGATCATCCCGGCCTAGGGGCGAGGGAGACCTACGCCTTGCTGCAGGAGCCGCCGCCGAGGACGCAGAACTTGGCGCAGTGGGGGTGGTTAAGCTTCACCGAGCGCTTGGCATCGGCCAACGTCGCGCCCAGTTCGAAGTCCGGCTCGTAGGCCAGCAAGGTGCAGGCGACGACCGCTGGCTGTTCGGCACCCTTGCGCTTCACCACCATGCGCGAGCTCGAGCACATCATGTCATCGGGGTGGACGCCCAGAATGCCCCAGCAGGCTTCGGTGATTTCCGGCACTTCGGCGGCAAGGTCCATTTCCGGGAACAGGACCATGGCCGCGGGATCGTCGGCGTCGACCGGGATGCCGTTCTCGGCAAACAGCTTACGGAAGCCGTCGCGCAGACGGGCTTCTTCCTCACCCCACATGGTGCGGCCGGCGACGTGAATGCTGAACCCGTTGCGCGCCAGCCAGATCAGCCCGTTCAACGTTGTCTGCCACGCACGCGCACCGCGCTCCAGCTCGTGAAGATCCTGGGTGTAGTGGTCGACCGAAACCCGCACGATGAGGCGATCGCCGAAGCGTTCCTTTAGCGCCAGCAGCTCGTCGGCACATTTCATCATGGGGCGCATGGCGTTGGTCAGGATCAGGGCCCGGAAGCCGCGCACGAGCGCATCCTCGACCATGGTCATGAACTGCGGGTTCATGAATGGCTCGCCGCCGGTGAAACCGATCTCCTCGGTCGCCAGGCCGTCTCGTTCGATCTCGTCGTAGTAGGCGGCGACCTCGTCGGCGGTGATGTAAACCAACCGGTCGTTGCGCGGGCTCGATTCGATGTAGCAGCCGGCACAGGCCAAGTTGCACAGCGTGCCCGTGTTGATCCAAAGGGTCTGGAGTTGGTTGAGAGCGACATGCGCCCTGCGCTCGCCCTTGGCGGTGATATCGGGATCGGTGAACTTCGCGCCGGGCGGCGGGACGACGTCTAAGACGGACATAAAAGCTCCCAAAACGATAAACCGATCCCACGGGCGAACGTGGCGACGGCTGACCGGCCGGTCAATGCGCCGCGCTGCCTGCTCACGAACAATCTATCGACCGATGAAGCCACGTAACCACCGCCTCTACGTTGTGCTGGACGCTATTCGTGCTGTCCAGTCTCAGAATGGGACAGGTCTGTTCGGCAAGCCAGCGTTCGTGCGCGATGCGGTTCCGCCCGACCGTCTCGGCCTCTTCATAGGCCGCCGCCCAGGCGAGAAAATCGACGGACTCCTGATATTGGGCGCCGTTCGGCTCCAGGGCTGCCGCGCCATAACGCTCCTCCTCGCGGGCTCTCAGGCGCGCCATTCGAACGTCGCTGGGCAGACTGAGGAAAATCACCAGATCGAAGCCGGGCGGCTCCAGTCTGCTCCAGCCCATGATCGAGCCCGACAAGACCCAAGCTGGCGCCGCGCCCAATGCCGCCAACAGTGAGTCGGTTCGTTCCTGCGTGTCCCGCTTCGTCTGAAACGGCGGATCGGTCTTGACCCAGAAGAAGTCGTCGCTGTCGAGATGCGCCCACCCCAGCCGTTCGCCAAGCGCGCGGCCAAGTGTCGTCGTCCCGGATCCCGACGCACCGGTGATGTGGATTTTGCGCATGTTGTCCTAGAGGCCGCCTGCCGGTCGTCCATAGCACAGTCCCGACGGCGAAGCGCCACTAGCACGGCGTAGCCGCTACCTCAGTGAAGGGAACCGCCAGCCAACGAAAGCTGCGGCTGCCAGGTTCCTTCCGCTGGCGTTCTCGCGCGATAGGGCAGATGCAGGTCGTGGCGCAACATCATGTAAGCCAGACGGCTGCCTGCCTCGACAAGGCCATCGGAGGCCTCCGGCGCGACCATCCAGGCGGCAAGGTTCCGGGTCAATTCACCCTGACGATGCTGACAGGACGCGACCAAGTTCACCAACCACGCCTCGTCAGCGCCCAGGCATGGGCAGCAGGGGTGGTGGTGTTGGATCTGGCGGCGGGCGTGGAGCTGCAATGCGCGGATCAGCTTGGCCAGGTTGGCCAAGGCGACAGGGCCATCCGGCTGTTCCATGCGGCCATCGAACTCACGCCAGACGGCGTTCCAGTGAGAGCCGTCGTTTTCAGTCAGGCCAAGAACCCAGCGGCGAAACGACCAAACCAGAAAGCGTTCGCCAAGAACGAGCTCCGCCATCAACTCTGGCCAGCCTGTCTCGATATCCTCTTGCGGCATGGGCTGCACGTGATCATTCCCCAATTTTCTTATGGCCTTCCGACCACCATACTGAGAATAATTCGCATTCGCAATACTCAGAAAAAGGCTATCTGAAGGCGCCCTCGCAAAACAGATGGCCAGGCCATGACGGGCCGGCGACAATTGAAACAGAAACGACGAGGCGGGGAAAACACTATGGCAGCGGTCGAAGGTGGGTTGGCGGCGGAGATGGACAAGAAGACGGCGCCGCCGCCGTTTGAGCGGTTGCCCACGGACACGCCGGACAGAGCGTCGCTGGAGCACGTTCTGTCCGACCAGATGATCGCCATGCGCGACGGCGTGCGCCTGGCAACTGACGTCTACCTGCCCGAAGGCGACGGCCCGTTTCCGGCGGTGCTGACCCGCATGCCCTACGGCAAGACCGAACCCTATTGCTACATGCCGATCATCGGCGCCTACTTCGCGTCCAAGGGCTACGCCTATGTCGCCCAGGACGTGCGCGGCAAGTGGGCATCGGAAGGCACGTTCGATCCCAATGTCGGCGGGGTCGAGGTCAACGACGCCTATGACACCATCGACTGGATTGCCGGCCAGACCTGGTCGACCGGCAAGGTCGGCATGTGGGGCGAATCCTATTTCGGCTTCACCAGCTACGCGGGCGGCGTCAGCGGTCATCCAGCACTTGTCGCCATAGCGCCCGGCGACATCACCATGAACCGCTGCACGGCGACGTTCCGCAATGGCTGCCTGCAGATGAACACGGTCGGCATGTGGGCGATCTCCATGATGGCGCGCGAGTACCAGGACCTCTCAAAGATCGATCCCTGGCATCTGCCGCTGGCCGAGATGGCCAATGCCGCCGGCATCCCCAGTAGCTATTTCGATCAGGTCATCGCCAACCCGGTGCCCTCGCCGTTCTGGCAGGAACGCAGCCTGCTGGCCGGTTATGAGACCATCCGCATCCCGGTACTGCACTGGGACGGCTGGTACGACAACTATCTGGGTCCGATGCTGGCGGACTGGCGCAGGCTGGCCGACGCCAACGCGCCAGCGGGTCACAACCACGTCCTGATCGGTCCGTGGGATCACGAGTGCAGCGCCGACAAGTTGGGCCGCGCCGGCCTGATGCCGGTGCCCGCGTCAGCCTTTCCTCACCGATGGGATCACGTCGTCGCGTTCTTCGACCACTACCTGATGGGGCTCGACAACGGCTTCGGCAAGAACGGTCCGATCCACTATTTCACCTTGGGCGCCGACACCTGGCGCGATGCCGAGGACTGGCCGCTACAGGGAACGGACTACCAGGCCTGGTATCTGCATAGCGCGGGACAAGCGAACACGGCCGATGGCGACGGCACCTTGACACCGGAGCCGCCCGGCGACGAACCAGCCGACCGCTTTGTCTACGACCCCGACAATCCGATCGCGGCGAGCCTCGAGTGGGATTGCTGGTCGCTCGCCGGCGCTATGGGCGACCGGCGTCCGATCGAGGCGCGCGACGATGTGTTGGTCTACACGAGCGCGCCGCTTGACGAACCGATGGAACTGACCGGTCCCGTCACCGCGACGCTGCACGCAGCGTCCAGCGCGACCGACACGGACTTCACCGTCGTGCTCTGCGACGTCTTTCCTGATGGCAGCGTCAACATGATCCAGGACGGCATCTTGCGCACCGGCTTCCGCGACCCCGATAAAGCACCGCAACCGATTGACCCTAGCGAGGATTATGCGCTGCCCATCGATCTGTGGGCGACCAGCTATCAGCTGGGGAAAGGCCACCGCCTGCGCGTCGAGATCTCCAGCAGCGACTTCAACCGCTACGACCGCAACCCCAACACGGGCGGCACCTATGGTCACAGCGCGACCACCATCAAGGCCGAGCAGACAATCCATCATGACGGCGCGCGGCCGTCGCACATCGTCCTTCCGGTAATCCATCGCTAGGCGCGGCGTGATGGACACCACCATGGTCGCGATGCGCGACGGCGTCGATCTGGCGACGGATGTTCACCTGCCTGACGGCGACGGTCCGTTTCCCGCCGTTCTGTCGCGGGTGCCCTATGGCAAGGCGACGTCGTTCGGGACCATGCCCGATCTGATCGATCGCCTGCATGACGCCGGCTATGCCTTTGTGGTGCAGGACGTGCGCGGCAAGTGGGGCTCCGGCGGCACCTTCGACGCCAGCGACATTGACGCCGAGGCCAAGGACGGATTCGACACCGTGCAGTGGATCGCCGATCAGCCGTGGTCGAACGGTCGTGTCGGCATGTGGGGCAATTCCTACTACGGCTATACCTGCTTTGCCGCGGCTTCGCTCAAACCACCCGCGCTGGTCTGCATCGCGCCGGGCAATCAGGGTTTCGACCGCTACAACTGGAGCTACCGTTCGGGCTGTCTGAAGCTCGCCAGCGAGGGGATCTGGGGCATCTACATGCTGGGCCGGATCGCGGCTGACACCGACGTACTCGATCTGCGCCACCTGCCGCTTGCCGAGATGGCCGAGCAGGCCGGTCTTCCCTGCAGCTACTTCGACGATGTCATCGCGCACCCCGAACGCGCCATGCGCTATTGGACCGCGCGCAACCGGCTGGACGCCATGCTGGCGATCGACATACCCGTCCTGCATTGGACGGGCTGGTACGACAACTTCACCGGGCCCATGCTGGAAGAGTGGCAATGGCTGCGCGACGCCGACCCGTCGGCCCGCCGCAACCACCTGATGATCGGGCCGTGGGATCACTACTGCACCTCCGACACGACACAGCGGGTCGGCCTCAACCGGCTCGGAGAAGGCAACCGCGAGCATCGCTGGCAGGTCTTTCTTGGCTTCTTCGATCGTTATCTGAAAGAACAAGAGAACGGTTTCGGCGCAGCGGGTCTGGTTCACTACTTCACTCTCGCCGACAACGGATGGCGCGATGCCGATACCTGGCCGCCCGAGGGCTGCGCACTGCAGACCTGGTACCTCCACAGCGCCGGCTCGGCCGGGGACAGTTTGGACGACGGCCGTCTGGACCGCGACGCGCCGGATGACGAGCCAGCCGACCACTGCACCTACGACCCCGCCGACCCGGTCGCGTGGAGCGAAGGGACAGATGCGTGGCGCGTCTGCCAGGCAATGGACGATCGTCAGTCGATCGAGGCGCGGCCCGACGTCCTGACCTTTACCAGCGAACCGCTGAACGAACCGTCCGAGATCACCGGCCCGCTCAAAGCCACCCTCCATATCGAGAGCGACGCGCCCGACACTGACTTTATGGTCGCCCTCGTTGACGTCTTCCCGGACGGCCGGGTCAACCTGATCCAGGATGGCATCCAGCGCGCCGCATTGCGCGATCAAGATGCGGGCCGCCAGCTTCTCGAACCCGGTAAGGTCTACGTCATTGATGTCGACATGTGGTCCGTCAGCTACGAGGTTCCCGCCGGGCACTGCCTGCGGATCGAGATCTCAAGCAGCGATTTCCCGCGCTATGACAGGAACCCCAACACGGATGCGCCATTCGCTCACAGCGCGACGACGCGAAAGGCGCAACAGACGATTCACCACGACGCGGCCAGGCCTTCGCATATCGTGCTGCCGGTGATCTCGCGCTGAACGTCAGGTCTTGGGCACCGGCCGGTTGCCGGGGTGATTTTCGACGTCGGGATCGTCGGCTATCCAACCGACCGCGCTGTCGGTCCATATATCCATGACGAGATTCAGGTCCGCCTTGTCATCCAGCGTGCCCGCCTTGATCACGATCATCTCCGGCGTTTCCTTGCGCTGGGAGAACAGCGGCGACCCGCAATCGCCGCAGAACGTACGGATCAGCGTCCGCCCGCTGTCGACGACCTTGGCATAGGTCTTCGGCTCGCCGCCGGTCACCTCAACGTTCGCCGCTTTGACCACAACGTTGTGGGACGCACCGGCACCCGCGGCCTTCTGACAGTCCGTGCAGTGGCACGCGATGATACCGCCCAGCTGCTGGTTCACCGCGTAGGTCACGACGCCACACAAACAGCTGCCGGTCACAGGTTCACCCATTGCCCTAGTCCTTTCCCGCCGGCGGCGTCACGCCGCCGCTGTTGTCGTTGGTGACGATCCCGCCAAATCTTAGCGCGCCTGGGATGCCATGCGATCGGCAATAGCCAGGATCCGGTACATCTCGCGCAAGACCGGTTTCTCGATCAGCTTGCCGTCGACCACGACAAGGCCCGTATCGGCTTCCTCGAATGCCGTTGTGATTCGCCTGGCGCGCTCGACCGCCGCCGCGTCCGGCGTGAAGATGTCATTGAGCGCGGCGATCTGTTTGGGGTGGATCGCACCCTTGCCGCTGAAGCCGAGGTCGCGCGCCAGCGCGGCCTCCCGCGCCATGCCGTCGGGGTCTTCAAGGTCCAGAAACGGCACGTCGACCACATCCAGTCCCGCATGGGCAGCGGCGTGCACGACGCGCGAGCGGGCATAGAGCAGCGGCCGCCATGCGTTCTTGCAGCGCAGTTCCGCCGCCATGTCGACGCCGCCGAAAAACAACGCCTCGATCCGTGGGCTGGCGCGCGCGATGTCGTGCACGACCTCCAGGCCGGCATTGGTCTCGATGATGACGTGCAATCGCGTCTCATGGCCACGTTCGGTCAGGAGGTCGTCCAGCCATATGACCTCGTCCGGTGTCATGACCTTGGGCAGCATGAGTGACGGCGGTGGCGTGTCGGTGGCGAGCACCGCTTCGACATCCGCCAGGCCAAAGGCCGAGCGCACGCTGTTGATGCGCACGATGCGTTCGACGCCGTCATCGGCCTGGGGCTCGGCGAACAGCGCAAGCGCCCTCGCGCGTGCTGCGTCCTTGTCTTTCGGCGCGATACCGTCTTCCAGCTCGACGCAGACAATGTCGGCGCCCGAGGCAAGCGCCTTGGGGAACATGTCGGGCCTCAGGCCCGGCGAGAAGATAAAGCTGCGGCGCGGTTTGATCATGCACCCCTCGGCGTCAAGACAACGATGCGCATTGTCGCCGAAACCGGGTCGGCAGCAAGGTCATGTGCCGAACCATCAACATCGAGAAGGGAAAGCAAGGAGGATCTGGTGGAGCTGAGGGGATTCGAACCCCTGACCTTCGCATTGCGAACGCGACGCTCTCCCAACTGAGCTACAGCCCCGTTCCGGCCAGATCCGTCGAAGTGGCGACCATGTAAGAGCCGGTCCCCATGCTGTCAAGCGCGACGGCGGGCGCCTATGGCGCAGCGGCCATCGGCGTCCACGCGGCGCGGCGGCGTGCCAGTCGGGCCTCCGCATCCTCCGCATCGTAGACGCGCGGGGTCTCGGCGGTCGGAAAGGCGGCCTCATCAGCCAGCATGCGGATGTTGACGATGCCGTAGGCCTTGTCGCCTTCGTTCATGACCGCCGCGACGTAACAGCCGCAGTCCGGACAGACCAGGAAGTCGGTAACGCCGAGGCCAAAACGATAGGCCTTGGCTTCGCGCCCGGCCTCGGCCGTGACGGCCATAAAACCCTCAGGGTCGGATATCGCACGGGCGCCGTGGCGGCGGCAGAACGCGCATTGGCAGGTCCGCACTTCAAGGGAGGCCGGTGCTTTGTTGGTCTCGAACCGGACGCTGATCCGGCCACAATGGCAGGACCCTTCGAAGCTGCGCCGCATCTGTGTCATGGTCTTGTCCCTCGTGCTTGTCGTCCCAATCTCTCGGCCACGCCAAAGGGCTGACCGGCGGCGGCGCTTGCACTAGAATTGTCGCATAGGTCCGTCTAACGCGCGACGAGCATTGGATTCTCGGTCTTCAACTTCTGTTACTTGAGGTCATATGGGCGCTGTACATTGGCTAATCGACGAAATCCTGTTCATCTACATGTTGATATTGATCGCTCATGTCATCATGAGCTGGCTGGTGGCGTTCAAAATGGTGAACACCCAGAATCAAATCATTTATCAGATCGGGACCGCGCTTTATCGCATGACGGAGCCGGTCCTGGGGCCCATCCGCCGTTTCCTCCCCAACATGGGCGGCATCGACCTATCACCCCTTGTCGTTCTGATTTTGATCATCTTCATCAGAAAGCTGCTTAACGAGCTCTTCGTCTCGATCACTTGACGCCTTGCCGGCCTCACCTCTTAAGGCGGTCCAGAACGGCGCCCGGCTGGTTGTCAGACTGCAGCCCAAGGCGGCGCGCGCCGGCATTGACGGCATTGGCCTTGACGCCGGGGGTCGTGCCTTTTTAAGAGTGCGCGTTACCGAACCGCCGGAAGGCGGCAAGGCCAACCGCGCCCTGGTCAAACTCCTGGCCAAGGCCATCAAACTGCCGCCCTCCGATCTCGCCATCGTGGGCGGCCAGAAGGACCGCAACAAGGTCGTCGCCATCGACGGCGATCCGACCACCATCAAACACCTGACAACCTGGCTGGGGACATTCCATGAGTGAGGCAAAGATTATCGACGGCAAGGCCTTCGCCGCCGGCGTACGCGAAAAGGTCGGCCGCCAGGTTGCCGCCCTGACCAAGGCCCACGGTATCAAACCCGGCCTGGCGGTTGTTCTGGTCGGCGAGGATCCGGCTAGTCAGGTCTACGTCCGCAGCAAGGGCAAGGCGACGACCGAAGCGGGCATGGAAAGCTTCGAGTTCCGCATGCCCGATACCGCAAGCCACGACGAGGTCCTGGCTAAGGTCGAGGAACTGAACGCCGACGACCGGGTTAATGCCATCCTAGTACAGCTTCCCCTGCCCGATCAGGTCGACGAGGCCGCCATTATCAACGCGATCAACCCGGCCAAAGACGTCGATGGTTTCCATGTCATCAACACCGGCCTGCTGTCGACCGGTCAGGACGCCATGGTGCCGTGCACGCCGCTGGGCTGTCAGATGATGCTGCGCGCCGAGTTGGGTGATCAGCTCTCTGGAGCGAACGCCGTCGTGCTGGGACGCTCCAACATCGTCGGCAAGCCGATGGCGCAGCTTCTGTTGCAGGACAACTGCACCGTCACCATCGCCCATTCGCGCACCCGCGATCTGCCGGACGTGGTGCGCGGCGCCGACGTTCTGGTCGCCGCCGTCGGCCGGCCGGAAATGGTGAAGGGCGACTGGATCAAACCGGGCGCCACGGTCATTGATGTCGGCATCAACCGCATCGAGCGTGACGGCAAGATGAAGCTGGTCGGCGATGTCGACTTCGCCGAGGCGGTCAAGGTCGCCGGCGCCATCACGCCGGTCCCCGGCGGCGTCGGGCCGATGACCATCGCCTGCCTTCTGGTCAACACCCTGACCGCCGCTTGCCGCCAGCATGGCGTCGACGTGCCGGAAGGCTGAAACCGGCCCATAAGCCGTGGCAGGAGCGCGAAACACACCCATATGAGATAGAAGGCGTTCGTTGGCTCGATCCTGCCAGAGAGCGGCTCCTTGCGCGGGCTTACTGGGTGAAGCAATGACGCAGACCATGCTCATGCTGATCGTTGCGGCGATCGCATTTGTCGGCAGCCATTTCCTGTTGTCGGGCACGCCGCTTCGCGGGGTGCTGTCGCGCTCCTTGACCGAAGCCGGTTATCTCGGTTTCTTCTCCGGCCTTGCCCTGGCCACCATGATCTGGTTCGTCTGGGCCTATGCTGATGCGCCTTACGAGGGGCTCTGGGTCGCCGGTCCGTGGCTGAAGATGTTGACCTGGGTCATCATGATACCGGCCGTCCTGTTCGCTATCTTGGGCTTCGCCACACCCAACCCGACAGCGGTTCAGGCCGAGCGCTTGTTCTCCGAACCCGATACGGTCACCGGCATTCTTCGCGTCACCCGCCACCCCGTCTTCTGGGGCATCGGGCTATGGGCCATCGCCCACTTCATCTCGAACGGCGATGTCGCCTCGCTGATCTTCTTCGGTGCGCTCGCGCTCCTGGCCTATGCCGGCGCAGCGAGCCAGGAAGCGCGCAAGCGCCAGCAGCTAGGGCGGACCTGGGACGGCTTCGAACAGACGACCAGTTTCATACCCTTTGCCGCCATCATCGCCGGGCGCAACAAGTTCGTCTGGCGCGAGATCGGCCTGTGGCGCGTTCTCCTGGCTGTCATCGCCTATGTCGCGTTGATCAAGTTCCATGAACTTGTCATCGGCGTCGACCCGATCCCGCATTGAACCCATGCTGACGATCTGGGGCCGGCGCAGCGCGTTCAACGTCCAGAAGGTTCTGTGGCTGATCGGCGAGCTTGAACTGGACCACCACCATATCGACGCCGGCGGCGCGGCGGGCGGCCTGGACGCGCCGGACTTCCTGGCGATGAATCCGACCGGGCGCATCCCGGTGATCGACGACGACGGCACGGTCGTTTGGGAATCCCACACGATCCTTCGTTACCTGGCCGCACGCCATGGCCCCGACCGCTTTTGGCCGACCGACCCGGCGCGCCGGTCCGAGATCGAGCGATGGATGGACTGGGGCCACACCCGGCTAGAGCCCGACTTCATGGATCTCTTCTGGGGTTACTACCGCACGCCCGAAGACCGTCGCGATGCCAACTTCATCGCCGACGCCATGGCGCGGTGCACAGCCTGCTTTCGCCTGCTCGACGGTCAGCTAACGCACAGCGCCTACCTTGCCGGTGATCGCCTGACGTTGGCCGACATCCCCGCCGCGACATCGCTTTACCGCTACTTCGAACTGGATATCGATCGGCCCGACCTTCCCGCCGTCGAGGCCTGGTATGCCCGCCTTCGCGAGCGCCCGGCGTTTCGCCAGCACATCATGCTCGACTTCGCCGATCTTAAGGGCCGGCTCGACTATTGATCCGATTGCGTTGGCGCCGGTCAGCCCTGGCGGCGTCGGTCGAGGCGCAGGCGCAGCGCGTTGAGTTTGATGAAACCCTCGGCGTCGCGCTGGTCGTAGACCGCGTCTTCCTCGAACGTCACGTGCTCAAGGCTGTAGAGCGAGTTCGGCGAGGCGCGCCCGACCACGGTCGCGCTTCCCTTGTAGAGTTTGAGACGCACGGTTCCGGAAACACCTTCCTGGCTCTTGTCGATCAGCGCCTGCAACATGCGGCGTTCGGGCGAGAACCAGAAGCCGTTATAGATCAGCTCCGCATAGCGCGGCATCACCTCGTCTTTGAGGTGCGCCGCACCGCGGTCGAGTGTGATCGACTCCATCGCGCGATGTGCGACCGCCAGCACCGTGCCCCCCGGCGTCTCGTAGACGCCCCGGCTCTTCATGCCGACGAACCGGTTCTCGACCATGTCGAGCCGGCCGATGCCGTGCGCGCCGCCCAGCTCGTTAAGTCGCGTCAAAAGGGACGCCGGCGACAGCGGCTCGCCATCGACGGAAACCGGATCGCCGGCCTCAAAACCGATCTCGACGATCTGCGGCGAGTCCGGCGCATCCTCCGGCGCGACCGTTCGTGAATAGACGTACTCCGGCGCCTCGTCGGCCGGGTCCTCCAGCACCTTTCCTTCGGCAGAGATGTGCAGCAGGTTGGCGTCGACGGAGAACGGCGCCTCGCCGCGCTTGTCCTTGGGGATCGGGATCTGATGTTTCTCGGCGAACTCGATCAGGCGCGTGCGTGAGGTCAGATCCCAGGTGCGCCACGGAGCGATGACGCGGATGTCGGGGTTAAGGGCGTAGTAACTGAGTTCGAAACGAACTTGGTCGTTGCCCTTGCCGGTCGCGCCATGGGCGACCGCGTCGGCGCCGGTTTCAGCGGCGATCTCGATCTGACGTTTGGCGATCAGCGGTCGTGCGATCGAGGTGCCGAGCAGATAGACGCCTTCATAAACCGCGTTGGCGCGGAACATCGGGAACACGTAGTCGCGCACAAACTCCTCGCGCAGGTCTTCGACGAAGATCTCCTTGATCCCCATCATCTCGGCCTTCTGGCGTGCCGGCTCGACCTCCTCGCCCTGCCCGAGGTCGGCAGTGAACGTCACGACCTCGCAGTCATAGGTGTCCTGCAGCCAACGCAGAATGACCGATGTGTCGAGACCGCCGGAGTAGGCGAGTACAACTTTGTTAACCTTTTCCATGGCCGTCCTTCCGCCCAAAACGCCAGGGTGTCTGATCGTGCCGCCATGACCCTGGCATAGTATTTCCCATTTAAATCAACGTGTTAATGCCCGGGATCGGTCTTTTATCCAGACTGCGCACCCGGCGCGGCTGTTTAAGGGAAGCGCTTCGTGACCGCAAGCACAGTGGACTGGCACAGCGCTTGCTCAACTCATCACCAGGGACGGCCGATGGCGCGATCGGTTGTCAGGGTAAGTCAGGTTTAGGGACCAGTATGTACCAGATTGAGACAATGACCGAGGCACAGGCGCGCAAAACGGCCCGGCGCTATATCGCCATCATCGGTTCCACGTTGGCGATCGCGACTATTGCCTCCGTCTCCATCGCACAATCGGTGGCCGGCGACAGCCAGCCACAAACCGAGGCGTTCCGCATCCTCCACAACAGCGAGGACGGCGTTTGGCGCCTGAACGAGACGACCGGTGAGGTCACCGTATGCACCGCCGAGAATGACGGGACACTGAGCTGCGCAGTGTCTCACGGGCTACCCCCCGTTGAGAATCTCCCGTCTACCACCTGATCCCCAATCTGCGGTATCGGCGGTGTTAGAAGGGCCGGGGATCCTCAGGGGTTCCCGGCCCTTTGCTTTTCTCCATAGGGAACACGTCCCGTCCTGACGCGCGGGGCTTGCCGTGAGCGAGCGTCTGGCCGAAATTGGCACAGATGGCTCAACCAGCGGACCAATCCGACCACACGAAACCGGCGCGCCAGGGGGTCCTGCTGGCGGTGTGGCGCCCTGTCTGGCGCGCCATCACCAACTTCTTTGCCCACGAGGCACCATCGTCGGCTGGCTACATGGCCTTCAGCGCGCTCCTGGCGATGTTTCCTTTCATTGTCTTTCTGGTCTCCCTGTCAGGCGTCATCGGGCAGACCGAACAGGTGCGCGAGTTTGTCGACTACGCCTTCGAATACCTGCCTGACGAGGTCGGACAGGCGCTCTATCCGGTGATCTCAAGCATCATTCAGCAGCCGCCGCGCGAAGGCATTTTGACCATCAGTATTCTCGGCACGCTGTGGGTTTCATCATCGGGTGTGGAGGCGCTGCGCACAGCCATGGACCGAGCCTATGGCGCGCCCGACCGCCGACCATTCTGGTGGCGCCGCCTGCAGGGGCTCGCCTTTGTCGTAGTCGGCGCCATGGCCATTCTGGTCGTCATGATCACCATCGTGATCGGGCCGCTGATCTGGCAAGCCGTCAACTACCTCTTCGAAATCCCTGAGGATCTGTTCGGCCTCTACAACACCGTGCGCTATGCGACGGGCGCGCTTGGCCTGTTCATCGTGATCTGCGTGCTCTACCGGTTCTTGCCGAACGTGCGGCAAAGGTGGTTTCACGTTTTGCCGGGCGCGTTCTTTGCCTGTGTGTCCTGGCTCGTTATCGCGACGCTTTACTCGCTCTACCTCAGCAATGTCGGCAACTACTCGGTGACCTATGGCAGCCTGGGCGGTGTCATCGGGGCGCTGATGTTCTTCTTCGTCAGCGCCATGGTCTTCATTTTCGGCGCCGAGCTGAACGCGTCGATCATGCAGGCGTTGCGCGACAGGGCAGCCAAGGAATCGTGACCGCCAATCTGCCGGTGCGCCGTTCGGCCCGCGTCATCCTGCTGGATGGCGCCGCGAACACGCTGCTGCTGCGCTATGTCGACGACAGCTACTATGTCGACCCCAACGACCCGGATCTGGTCGACTACTGGGTGACGCCGGGCGGCGGCGTGGAAGGCGACGAAAGTCTGGAGCAAGCCGCCAGCAGAGAGCTGTTCGAAGAAACCGGGTTCGCGGACATCGCGATGCGCGGTCCGGTCCTGCGCCGCCGCTACGAGTTGCTCATCGACGGTGTCCACACCGCTTGCATCGAACACCTGTTCATCGCGCGGCATCACGAGGTCGAGCCGGCGTTTGACATTTCGCGCCAGCATGCTGACGAGCTTGAATTGTTGCGCGACGTCAGGTGGTGGTCGCGTGACACGTTGGCGGCGACCAGCGACGTTATTCTGCCGACCTGCCTGGCGCAGACGATCGAGGGCTGGCTCAACGGATCGCTGGGCCCGACACCGCGCGACGTCGCCTAGAGCGGTTTCAGTCCTTTTCCTTCATGGCAAAGATATCGATCTCGATAACCATCGAGGGATAGGCGAGTGCCGGTAGCGGGATACCGGTAGTCGCAGGTCCGGGATCGGAGAAGTACGACGCGCGGACCGGCAGGTTGGCGTGCAGCGCATCGGGCCCGCAATCGCCCTGATAAAACGCCAGCACCTTGCAGACGTCGTCATAGTCCGCGCCCAGCTCGTTCAGGATCGTGCCGATATGCACCATCGCCTGATGGGTCTGGGCCGTCAGGTCGTCGGGATGGACCGCTTCGCCCTTCTTGTTGAGCGACACCTGACCACCCAGGAAGATCATCTCCTCGCACTTGAGCCCATGTTTGTAGGGCAGGTGGACGTGCCAGTCCCACAGACTGTCGGGCCACACGTGTTTGCGCGGCAGGTGGCTGCCGTCCTCGCCCAGCATGGCGACGACGCCGATCTTGATTTTGACGTCGCCGTTGGCGTGGCGCGGCACCGGAATGCCGGTCGCGGCGGGGCCGGGCTCGTTGAAGTGGCCGGCGCAGGCGAGCGCCGCCGGTTCAAAGTCGTCGATGCCGACGTTGCCGGCATACCAGCGGCTGATCTTGACGACGTCGTCATAGCCGGCGCCAAACGCGCCGAGCGCCTCGCCAACCTGTTTCATGACCTGTTTGGTCTGGGCGACGATATCGCCTGTGGCCATCACCGCGCCCGTCTCGTCGACAGGCGCCTGGGCGCTGACAAAGATCATCTTGCCGCAGCGAACGGCGCGCGCGAAGGGCGCCGGCAAGGCGCCCGGGCCCTCGTCCGGCGCGTAAGTGCGCGGCAGCTTGGCGCCGTCCTTGCCCAGCATGGCATAGCCTTCGATCTCAACACGCATCCCCGCATAACCGAGATAGGGAACCGGTACTGCGGAGACCGCCGGCTTGGCGCCTTCGGGCAAGGTGTCGCCGACCATCTTGAGAAAGGCGGTCTCATCGACAGAGCCGTCGTTGACGTAGAAACAATGCAGGGTGACGAGGTCGGCGAGATCGGCACCGAGGTCGCGAAGCACCCGGTCGAAGTAAGCCATGACCTCTTTCGTCTGGGTTGCCAGATCATCAGCGTGCCTGACCGCCCCTTCCGACGTCAGGTCGACCTGGCCGCCGACCCAGATCATCTCGCCGCAACGCACCCCGTGCTTGTGACAGATCGTGATCGGCCAGTTCCAGTGATCGTCCGGCCACACGTGCTGCTTCTCCATGATGTCCCCCGAGTTTTTGATCGCACGCAGCATGGCGTTGACCGAAATGTCTGGCAAGGCGCGCACCGGCGGACCGCCGCACGGTCATGTGAAGCGGCTTCACATGACGGCGGCAAATCCCCCCAATTGGATTAATCGGCAGGTTCGCACAGATGCCGCGATCGTCAGGAATCGCGGAAATGCTGGCGTTCTCGACGCGGGATCGTGATCTGAAAAGACTTCACATGAGACCGGCGAATTAACCTTTTATCAGGCCGCCAGGTTAGCCGCGCCGCGCACGCTTTCCATCAGCGCATCCGCGAGCTTCTCGGTCGCCTCGGTGCGTGCGCCCGGCGCGCGCTTCAAGCCGACGTCGACCGGCGGCATGGCAGGAAACCCTTCCGCCTCCGTCAACACCCGCATCTCCGGTGTCACCGAACTCTCGGCAACGGCCGCGACCGCCAGACCGGTGCCGACGAAGACCGCGAGGCCCGTGTAACTGCGGCTGGAATAGGCGATGCGATAGGGCCTGCCCACGCTGTCGAGCGCGGCAAGCGCGTGGGAACGCATCTGACAGCCCGGCTCCGTCAACGCCAAGGGCACTGGGTCGACGTCATGCACCAGATGCTTGGCCGAGACGACCCAGGCCATCGGTTCGCGATGGATCAGCTCGCCGGGATCCTCGACCACGGCACAGCTGATCAACGCCAGATCGAGCTCGTCGCGGCGCAACATTTGATCCAGCACGATGCTGTTTTCGGTGCTGACCTCGACCTCGACCATCGGATACTCGTTGGCGAAACGCACGAGAACGGTGGGCAGAAAACGCGCGACATAATCATCGGGCACGCCGAGCCTGACGCCACCCGTCAACTCCGGTCCGGCGAACCGCGCCACCGCCTCATCGTTCAGGCGGATCAGGCGCCGCGCGTAGCCGACCAGTGTCTCGCCGTCGCTGGTCAACACCATCTGGCGGCCGTTGCGGGAAAACAGGGTCTTGCCGACCGCCTCTTCCAGGCGCCGGATCTGCATGCTGACCGCCGACTGGGTGCGATGCACCTGCTCTGCCGCCCGCGTCACGCTGCCGGAGTCCACGATGGCCAGGAAGCTCCTGAGGAGATCCGTATCCAGGTTGTTCATGGCGCCACGCCTCTATCAACATTCTTGATAGATAGTATCTATTCAATTCGTTGGATTGATCAAGGTAGATGCCCCACTTCTAGCCCACGACATGAGGCCGGAAGTGGAGAAAGGCTATGCGAATCCTGACCTTAAGCGACCATGGCCAGAGCGAAAGACGCGGCGGCGGTATCACCGCCTCGATCGGCCAGCGGCTCCTGCGTTGGCATGAGCTGTCCCGTCAGCGGCGCCAGCTTGCCCGCCTTGACGAACGCACTCTGCGCGATATCGGCATCACCCATTACGATGCCCGCCAGGAAGCGCGCCGCTGGTTCTGGGACGACCCGCTGGCTTAAGTTGCCGCGGCCGCCTCGTGCAGCAGGTCGCTTTTGCGTTTCTTGACCGTGTCGGATTTCAGCTGGCCGCAGGCCGCGAGAATATCGCGGCCGCGCGGCCGGCGCACGGGAGCCGACAGACCGCCGTCGTTGACGATGCGAGAAAACGCGTGAATGCGGTTGTTCGATGAGCACTCGTAGGGCGCGCCGGGCCACGGATTGAACGGGATCAGATTGACCTTGGCCGGAATGCCCTTCAGCAGACGGACCAGCGCGCGAGCGTCGGCGTCGCTGTCGTTGACGTCCTTCAGCATGACGTATTCGAAGGTGATGCGCCGCGCGTTGTTGGCACCCGGATAACGCCGGCACGCATCGAGCAGTTCCGCGATCGGGTACTTCTTGTTAAGCGGCACCAGTTGCGTGCGGATGTCGTCGGTCACCGCGTGCAGCGAGACGGCGAGATCGACGCGCAGTTCGTCGCCGCAACGCTGCATCATCGGGACGACGCCCGACGTCGACAGCGTGATGCGCCGGCGCGACAGCGAGATACCCTCCTCGTCCATGACGATCTGCAGCGCCTGTTTGACGTTCTCGAAGTTATAGAGCGGCTCGCCCATGCCCATCATGACGATGTTGGAGAGCTGGCGCGCATCACCGGTCGGCGACGGCCATTCGCCCAGGCTGTCGCGGGCCAGCATGAACTGGCCGACGATCTCGCCGGGCGTCAGGTTGCGCACCAGGCGTTGGGTGCCGGTGTGGCAGAACGTGCAGGTCAGCGTGCAGCCGACCTGGGACGACATGCAGAGCGCGCCGCGATCGTCTTCCGGGATATGCACGCTCTCCACCAGATGACCGTCGGCTACCTTCAAAAGCCATTTCTGGGTCCGGTCCTCGGACACTTGATGGCGCGCCACATGAGGTCTATCAAGGCAGTAGTGCTCGGCCAGGCGCGCGCGCAGCGGCTTGGAAAGCGTCGTCATCTCGGCGAAATCGGTCACGCCGCGAAAGTAGATCCAATGCCATAACTGCTTGACGCGAAACGATTTTTCGCCGAACGCCGCCATCTCGTCGGCGAGCTCGGCGCGCGACAATCCGATCAGGTTCTTGCGTTCGCTCAAGTTATGGCCCGCGTCTTCCATGACGCGACATATAGAGATGATCGCGGCTTAAGCCAAATGCCTGTGAATCAGCACCAGACGCAATGAAGCATCCCGGCCGGAGAGCCGGGATGCGAGCGCATTGGTTCCTTGCTGGGCCTAACCCGTGCAGGCCGTCGTGATCGCCTCGTAGGCTTTGGTGAAGCCGGAGAGCGAATAGGTGTCCTTGGTCTCCGTGCCGCGCCACGACACGCCGCGCACCTCCATGCGACTGCCCGCCTTCATGGCCGCGACCAGCGAGGCGTCGTCGGCCTCGACCCGGGTCCACGCGGTATCGCCCTGGGTGAACAGGCTATAGGTGTTACTGCCGATCTTGATCGAGACGTCGGAGTTTTCCTTGAAGTTGTAGCCGATGATGATGCTAACCACGCCCTTGGTGCCGGGACTGCGGTGCGTCACCAGGGCCCAGATGTCACCGCGCTCGGTATAGTTGCCTTCATCCGTCGTCGGCTGGCTGCCGATGTAACAGACCTTCTCGCTGCCGGCCTGGTAGGTGTAGGCGACCCAATCGTTAAAGACGCCGATGGCGCGCGGCTCCTGTGCCCGCGCGACGGCGGCCGCCGTCACCATCGCCGCCAAAACCACCACCAGAATAAGTCCACGTTGCTGCATCGTGTCCAACCCGTTTGTCGATATCCCCTGGAGAGTAGTCTTACCAGCATGTCCGAAACAGGGCAAAGCTAAGGCGCTTTGCCGTATTTGTGGTGTGTCGAGCCCAAGGGCTCGACGCCAGGCACCACCGGCCCTCTCCCCCTCCCGACCACCCACGAGGATGCTGCCATGGGTGGTCGGGAGGGGGAGAGGGCCGGCCACGCCGCGCGCCATTAAGCGCACAAAACTACCGATCGCGCCGTGGCGGGCGTTTGCGCGAAATCGGATCGCCGTGCACGTGGTGTGGCAGGGGTTCGGCCGGCATGATCGGCGAGACCGGGCGGTGGGCGAAACGGCCCAGCGCACGCATACGGTCGTACATGACGATGGCGCCGGCGGTCGCGACATTGATGCAGAAGCTGGTCGGGATGCGCACCACATGTTCGCAGCGTTCCAGCATGGCCGGCGACAGGCTGCCCCGCTCCGGCCCCAGCACATAGGCCGCGCCGTGGGGGTGATGGAAGCTGGGCAGGTCGACTGCGTCGGCGGTCAGTTCGACGCCAACCAGCTGGCAACCCTCCGGCAGGCGCATGTCGTCGATGCCGGCATAGGTATAGACGGGCAGGCTGCGCTGGCTGGCGGAGGTATCGCTGGGAAACTCCATGCGCGGATCAGGCGCGACCAGAAACAGGAAGCTCGCGCCGAAGCCATGGGCCGAGCGAAACAGGTTGCCCACGTTGCCGGCTTTGCTGATACCTTCGACGCCAACACCAAAGAATCCGCGCATAATCCCGGACCCTGACGTAGAAACCGACCCGAAGGCAAGTACCCATGGCGCACGAGACGCCGATCCTTGTCGAAGTGACCCGTGGTGGCATGGTCGAAAGCCACCACCGCGGCTCGATCGTTGTTGTTGATAGCCGCGGCAACGTGAAGCTGGCACTGGGCGACGTGGAACGCCTCATCTATCCGCGTTCGGCAATCAAGCCGATCCAGTCGGCGCTCGTCATGGCCGAAAGCGGCGCCGCCCAGGCCTTCGACGTCAGCGACGAGGAGCTGGCGCTTGCCTGCGCCAGTCATGATGGCGAGACGGTTCATGTCGTCGCCGTGCGCGAATGGTTGCTGCGTCTGGGTCTCTCGGTGACCGACCTCGAATGCGGCACCCACGATCCCTACGACGTCGACGCGATGCACGATCTCTATCGCGCCCAGGGAAGCGCCGGGCCAGAGCACAACAACTGCTCGGGCAAACACACAGGCTTGCTGACGATCTGCCGCCACAAGGATGTCGCGCCCACGGGCTACCTGGATATCGACCATCCGGCCCAGGCCGAGGTGTGCGCCACCAAGGCGGCCATGTGCGATGTCGATCTTGCCAACGCCAATATCGCCATCGACGGTTGCGGCGTGCCAACCATCGCCATGCCGCTCCATGCACTCGCGCTTGGCATGGCGCGCCTGGCCGACCCGAGCGGTTTGTCGGATGCGCGCGCCGATGCCTGCCGCGCCGTCGTCAGGGCGATAGCCGACCACCCGGTCATGGTCGCTGGCACCAAACGGTTCTGCACCGCGTTGCTGCGTGCCGGACGCGGGCGTTTCGTCAGCAAGACCGGCGCCGAAGGCGTTTACTGCGCGGCGTGGCCGGAACATGGTCTGGGTGTCGCCATCAAAATCGACGACGGCGATGCCGAAGGGCGTGCCAGGGCGATCACCATCGCCCACGTCCTGCGCCAGCTCGGCGCGCTCGACGATCAGGGCTGGCAGACCTTGAAGGGCCTTGGCCAGTCGACCCTGCGCAACTGGGCGGGTACCGGCGTCGGCGCCCTTCGACCCACCGAGGCGCTGAGCGAGCTCGGTTTGTCTTAGGCGGCTGCCGCCAGCGTCGTTGTCGACAACTGTTTCAGTGGGCGCATGGCGGCCTTGATCCGTTTCTCGAGTTCAGGGATCCGGTTGAGCGGTGTGACGATGCGGTCGGTACGGCCGATCGCCTTGACCGCGCGGGCCAGCGGCGCCACCGCCTTCTTCAACGGCGCGAGCTTGGCGGCGAGTGGGTTAAGTGCGCGCTCCAGCTTGTCGACCAGGCGCTTCAAACCGACGGCCTTCAGGATCTCGTTGACGATGGGGTCGATGACCTTGTGCATGACCCACTTGACCGCGTCGAGCGCCCAGCGCACGGGCTGCAGCGCCTTGCGCAGTTCCCGCAAGGGGCCTTCCAGCGGCCGCAGTTTCTCCGTGACGTCTCTTGCGGCTTTGAGCGCCGGGTCGATGGGTTTCATGGCGGTCGCGACGCCTTCGAGCGCGCCACTGACGACATCCAGGTTCTTTTGCAGGCCGGATTTCGCGTTCGCGATAGCCTTGATGTCGGGCGCCAGGGACAGGTTCATGGTGGCGCAGGCCGATTCAACCTCCGGCGGCGGCGCTTCGCCGAACCGCCGTTCAAGCTCGGTGACGATCGCCAGCCAGCCCTGCAGCAGCGCTTGCGCGCGGTCCAGCGACATCTTCGCCTTGTTGACCGGCGGCAGGATCTTGGCGACCGCCTTCTGCGCGGGCTTGCTGCTTTTGTCCATCTTGTCGGCGGTGCGTTTGATCTTCTCCGCGGTCGACTTCACCTTGCGCATGATCGTGCCGATGCGGCTCGCCAGTGTGCCGATCACCGGAAAGGGCGTCAGGACGACGGCCGAGTTGGCGAGCGTATCGGCCTTGGTGATCAGCCCCTTCATCGCGCGCGACAGTTGTCCGGGTTTGGCCAGCACCGACTTGGCCGTCTTGGTCGCCATATGCGTCCGGTTCACCGGCACCTGAACCTCGGCGACATCGTTCGACAGCCCGGTCAGGCCGACACGAAGTTTGGCCAGCTCGCTCATGATTTCCCCAATCCTATGATAGCTGCGTGACGAAGCGCCCTAAGAGCGGATGAGACTAACCGCTCAGCCGAGCCGTTACACCTGAAGTTCGGCGATGCTCTCGAACAGTTTCAACGCTTCCGGGTTGGCGAGCGCTTCGGTGTTCTTGACCTGGCGGCCGTGGACGATGTCGCGCACGGCTAGTTCGCTGATCTTGTTGGAACGGGTGCGCGGAATGTCGGCGACGGCGATCACCTTGGCTGGCGTGTGGCGCGGCGAGGCGTTGTCGCGGATCTTCTTGCGGATCGCCGCGACCAGATCGTTGGTCAATTCGTGACCGGGACGCATAACGACAAAGAGAACCACGCGCACGTCATCGTCCCAATCCTGACCGATGCAAAGAGCATCGAGCACCTCGTCGAACTGTTCGACCTGCCGGTAGATCTCCGCCGTGCCGATCCTGACACCGCCGGGGTTCAACACCGCGTCGGACCGGCCATAGACGATGACGCCGCCATGCTCGGTGATCTCCGCCCAGTCGCCGTGTCGCCAGACGTTGTCGTAAACGTCGAAGTAAGCGGCGTGGTACTTGGCGCCGTCGGGATCGTTCCAGAAGCCGATCGGCATCGACGGGAACGCGGCCGAACAGACGAGTTCGCCCTTTTCGCCGGTCGGCAGCGCCTTGCCGTCGTCGCCATAGACCTCGACCTTCATGGCGAGGCCGCGGCATTGCAGCTCGCCCTTGAAGACCGGACCGGTCGGGTTGCCCAAGGTGAAGCAGGAGATGATGTCGGTGCCGCCGGAGATGGACGAGAGCTGTACGTCCGTTTTGATATCGCGGTAAACGTAATCGAAGCTCTCGTGCGCCAGCGGCGAACCGGTCGACAACACCGCGCGCACGGCGGAGAGATCGTGGCTCTCGCGCGGTTTGACGCCGGCCTTCTCGATCGCGGAGAGGTACTTCGCCGAAACGCCGACGACGTTGATGCGTTCTTCTTCGGCGAACTGCCACAGGATGTCCGGCCCGGGGTGCGCGGGGTTGCCTTCGAACAGCATGACGGTCGCTTCGCAGGCCAGGCTCGAGACGAGCCAGTTCCACATCATCCAGCCGCATGTCGAAAAGTAGAAGATGCGCTCGCCCGGCTTGAGGTCGGTATGCAGGCGCAGCTCCTTCACGTGCTGCAGCAGCGTGCCGCCGTGACCGTGCACGATGCACTTGGGCGCGCCGGTGGTGCCCGACGAATACATGATGAAGAGCGGGTGATCGAACGGCACCTGGGCGAAGTCGATATCGCCGGCGGGCACGTCCGCCGTTGCCTCGGCCCAAGACGTCGCGTTGTCGAGCTCGCTCAGATCCGGTGAGTCGTTGACATAGGGCACGACGAGGATGTCGCCGACGCTTCCCAAGCCGGCGGCGATCTCCTTCACCCGCGCCAGGCTGTCGAAAGTCTTGCCGCCGTAGAAGTAGCCGTCGGCGGTGACCAGGAGCTTCGGTTCGATCTGGCCGAACCGGTCGAGCACGCCGCGCACGCCGAAATCCGGCGAGCATGAAGACCATGCCGCGCCCAGGCTGGCGGCAGCCAGCATGGCGGCGATGGTCTCCGGCAGATTGGGCATGAAACCGGCGACCCGGTCGCCCTCGCCGATGCCCCTGGCCGCCATCCAGGTCCTAAGTGCGGCGACGGTGTCGTAGAGCTCGGCATAGGTCATGGCGCTGCGCGTGCCGTTCTCGCGCCAGCACACAATCGCCTCGTTCCGGTCGCGCCGGCGCAGCAGGTTCTCGGCATAGTTCAGGCGCGCGCCGGTGAACCATCTGGCGCCCGGCATCTTGTCGCCGTCGACCAGCACCTGGTCCCAGGTCTTGGACGCGCGGATGTCGCAGAAGCGCCATAGGGTCTCCCAGAACGCCGCCCGGTTCTCCACCGACCATGACCACAGCGCGGCATAATCTGGCAGCGTGACGCCGTGGGTCTCTGCCACGACGTTGCGGAAGGCCGTCATGTTGGTGGCCGCCGCGCGGGCGGGATCCGGGGTCCAAAGAGGTTCAGTCATCGTGATAAAACCCGTGCCTGTTCGCCTTGACCTCCTATCACACATGGCTGCGTCCACGGAACCGCACTGGTCCTCGCCCCGGCGGGCGCCTAAGCTTGTGGCTCGATGCGTTTCCCGCGCGCTCTCACAATCTCGCCCTCACCACCGGTCAAGGCCGCCGGGCTGCTGATCTTCGCCTGCGTCTTCTTCGCCTCGATGAATGCGATCATCCGCCATGTCTCGACCGAAGTGGACCCGCTGGAGATCGTGTTCTTCCGCAACTTCTTCGGTTTCCTCGCCATGATGCCGTGGCTGATCAGCCATGGTCTGGGCGCCATGAAGACCGAGCGGTTCGGCATGATCCTGTTGCGCTCGTTCTGGGGCTTCCTGGCCATGGCGACGTGGTTCTCGGCACTCGCCGTCGTGCCGCTGGCCAACGCCGTTGCACTCAGTTTCACCGCGCCGCTGTTCGCCGCCATCGCCGCGGTGGTGATCCTCAAAGAGGTCATCCGCGTGCGGCGCATCACCGCGCTGGTCATCGGCTTCCTGGGCACGCTGGTGATCCTGCGGCCCGGCGTCGACACCATCGGCGAGGGCGAGCTGCTGGTCATCGCCTCGGCCGTGACCATGGCGCTCTCCATCGTCACCATGAAAATGCTGACCCGCACCGAGGACTCGGCCAGCCTGGTCGCCTGGCAGACACTCTTGATCACGCCGATCTCCCTGATACCGGCGCTCTTTGTCTGGAGCTGGCCAAGTCCGGAGATGTGGATCTGGCTGATCGTGCTCGGCATCTTCGCCAGCATCGCCCATGTCGCCTTCACCCACGCCTTTTCCATGGCCGACACGACCTACCTGATGCCGTTCGACTACACGCGCCTGCCCTTCGTTGCGCTGTTGGGTTGGATCGTGTTTGGCGAGGTTACGGATATCTGGACCTGGGTGGGTGCGGCCATCATCGCCGCCAGCTCGGTCTACGTCGCCCACCGGGAAGCCCAGATCCGTGCCCAGCGTGCCGCCAGCGGCGCCGCGGCCAGCGCCGCCGGCCCCTTGGCCGAAACACAACGCAGCGACAAGAATTGAGGCGTGTCGTTGCGCCGTCGTGGTCCGACTAGTTTGTGCGATAGCCTCTAAGCCCAATCGCGATCGAGATGGCGCCGACCACCGTATAGCCGGCGAAGATCAGGCAGACGGCGTCGGTCGACAGGCCAAGATCCATCAGCGCGCCCATGATCACCGGGCCGAGCGCGGAGGCAAAGACGCCCAGCGCGGCGGCCAGGCTTTTGATCGCGCCCAGATGGTCGACGCCATAGACCTCCGCCCACATGGCCGAGATCGCCGTGTGGGCGATGCCGGTGCTGACACCGGCCAGAATGAAGTAGGGCCACACAATGAAAGGGTTGTCGACGACCGCGATGGCGATCATGGAGAGCGTCAGCGGCGCCATCATGAAGGGCACCAGGCGCACCGCGCCCAGCCGGTCGATCAACGGACCAGATGCCAGCGACGTGATGACGGTCGCGACCGCGTAGACAACGTAGTTACCGGTGATCCAGGCGTCCGACCAGCCTTTGGCGGCAGCCACGTTCAGGTGGTGAAAAAACATGGCGGTCAGGATCAGCGCCGGTGCCAGAATGCCGACCAGCAGATAATAGAAGCGCCGGTCACGCATGACTTCTCCGCGGGTCCACGACGTCGCGCTTTTTGTCGCGGCCGCGTCGCCCAGGCGGCGCATCAACGCCTGATGCCGTTCGCCGTGACCGCGCAGCAACCAAAGGAGCGCCGGGATCAGCAGAACCGCGAAACCGATGGCGACGCCGCCATAAGTCCAGCGCCAGCCGACCATAGCGATGGCGATGACGGCAAGAAACGGCAACAGCGCCTCGCCGGCCGAGAAGCCGAGTGTCGAGATGGCAATGGCGCGCCCGCGTCCGACGTCGAAGTAACGCGCCATGCTGGTCAGCGCGATATGGCTCATCAGGCCCTGTCCCGACTGGCGCAACAGGAAGATCGCCAGCACCAGCATGATCGGTCCGACGGTCGTCGCCATCACAACGCAGGCGACGACCAACAGCATGCCGGTCAGGGCCGTGTAGACGCGCAGATCCAGCCGGTCGATCTGCTTGCCGGTCCACGGCAGCGCCAGCGCGCTCGCCAGTGTGCCGATCATGTAGATGGTGCCCCAGGCGGTGTGGCTCAGGCCGAACTCCGCCTGGACACCGGGACCGAAGATGCCGATGAAATAGGTCTGGCCGAAGCTTGAGCCGAACGCGGCCAGGAAGCCGAAGGCGACGAACCTCCGGTTCGCGGCGGCGAACCTGACATAGGATTGAAACGGCATGAAACCCGGCGGACGAGTTAATCGATGGCCGCGGACCCTACGCCCGCCATCGACGGTGGTCCATGGCCTTGTCGCGTGTTTCCCGCCCGGGTCGGGAAGTGGGCTGGTGATGCCGACCGATCAGCGGCCGGACTAGTTCCCCGATGGCTCCGCCTGCAAGGCGAGCGCTTTTCTGGCCTTGTCGAAATGCTGCGGCTTGATGTGGCCGGCAACACTGGAGACGGCGGTCGCCAGGACGGTCGCGTCGTCGATCAGGCCGGCGCCCAAGATCACGTCCGGCACGATATCGGCGGGCACGACAAAATAGGCGAGCGCGCCCATCAGGATCGCCTTGACGTGCGCCGGCGTCGTCCGGTCCATGGCGCAGTACCAGGCAGCGGAGAGGTCCATGGCAAAGGGAATGCGCCCGGCAAGCCGCCGTGCCTTGGCCCAGAACCCGTGCTCCACATAGCTGACGTCGCGCGCGTAGGGCCCGGCATCGCCCGCGGAGATATCGCGGGCGGCACGGCGGATCATGGCATAGGCCGGGAGCGCGCGCGCCAGGCGAACAAACCCTGCGGTGGCATGAAAGTTCATGACGTCTGTTTCTCCGTGCGGGCGGCCGCCTGGTCGATGAAACGGGCCATGGCGATGTCACGCTGCGAGATGCCGCCGACATCATGGCTCGTGAGCGTGATATCGACCCGGTTGTAGACGTTGAACCATTCGGGGTGGTGATCGACCACGTCGGCGTAGACCGAGACCCGACCCATGAAGCCGAATGCGGTCAGAAAGTCGTTGAATTTAAAGGACTTAGCAATTGCGTCGCGGCCCTCGACCGGCTGCCAGCCATCAAGGCTCTTGATTGCGCCGTCACGCGCCGCACCATCGAGTTTGTCACTCATGGAACCCATGTTAACCGCCAAACCGAGCCCTTAATGTGGCGGCGGTTGGACCGCATCGCAAGGCAAGCTAGGTTCGCGCCCATGACAAGAGCATTTGGTTACGCACCCAGCGCTGAGGACATGCAGCGCGTCGCAGAGCAGGTCTTCGCGGACATACCGGAAGGACTGCGCCGCCATGTCGACGGCGTCGCGATCCTGATCGAGGAGTTCGCCGAGGCCCAGACCTTGAACGACATGGGGATCGATGACCCATTCAACCTGCTGGGGCTCTATCACGGCGTCTCGATCGACCACAAAAGCGTGCTCGACGCGCCCGGCGACATCGACCGCATCTTCCTCTACCGCCGTCCGTTGCTCGACCTGTGGGCGGCAGGCGAGGACACCCTGGAAGACATCATCAAGAACGTTCTGATCCACGAGATCGGCCATCACTTCGGCCTTTCCGACGATGACATGCACAGACTGGAAGACGAAGTCTGACGACCCCTGCGTTGTGGGTTCAATCGCCGGCGGCGCGATCCGCGGCCAGCGCGCCGACATCGACAACAACGATGTCGCCATCGGCAAAGGCCGTCGCGTAAGCATCTTGCAGCAGAACCGCGGGCGTACCGTTCAATCCGTTCTCGCCGGCCGCAATCGCCTCGTCGAACGGCTTGAAGTACTTCGGATCCTCGCGACCGTAGAAGCGCCTATCCACAATAAAATGGGTGACGCCCCATGTGTCGTGCAAGGCGATCAAAGGATCGGTGTTGTCCGCATAAAGCGCGTCGACGACCGTCATCATGCGTCGGCGCATCTCGTCGACATAGCCTTTGTGAAATGCTTGATGCACCTCGAAACCGACCAACGAACTGCGGCCCGTCAGGTAGGACATGTTGTCGATCAGGTCACCGGGAGAGCCCGCGATCATCACATCGGCCGGTAGGCCAGCGACGTACTCGTAGACGGGTTCATCTGCGGCCTCGTATTGATTCAGCGCGACCACGGTGTTGCGACCACCCATCAGGAAGATGACGACGAGAGAGAGCGCGATGACGGTCGGCGCCACCAGACGATGGTGTCGTCTGCCGCCATAGATGCGGCGCAGAATCGCGATGAGCGCGGCTGGAAACAAAATGCCCGTCACGATGGGGAAAGTGAGACCGACCGGACGGTTGGGGAAGTAAAGATAGGGCGACAAGGCATAGGCCAGGAAGAACAGGAGCAGGCCAACCGCTGGAACAATCAATAGCCGCCGGACCGCCGCATTGCCGAGCGAGAGCAACGTGCCGACGGCCGTCAGCGACATGACGATCACCGTGATCACCACCAGGTTGGCCTCCGCGAAGTTATAGAGGCCCTGGCCGCCCAGAGGATCGCCACTGCGGAACGCTTCGCGTGCGCGAAACGCCCGCATGGTTACGGCTGCCGCGTCCACCAAGTTCTCGAGACTTGGCAAACCGAACGTCGGCGGCATGGGATAGGTCTTGTACCTGCCGCCTATGCCCGCCTCTGGATAGGCATCAGCCTGCTCGACATTGAGCGATGGCCCATAGGCACGCGCTTCGATGAGCGTCGGCGACACAATGACAATCGCAAGCAGACCCGTGATGCCGACGAGAACAAGGCGTCGCGTCCATGACCAAGTGCCGCCGTCGCTGCGCCAGGATGACGGGAACAGAATCAGATACGTCGCCAGGCAAAGGCCAGCGACGGCACCAGCGGTGAAGTAAAATGCTGCGCCGATCAACGTCGCGGCAATCAGCAAGGCGGTGTTGCCGTAGACAAGGCCCAAGACAACCATGGCCATGACCGGCGCACCGAAGGCGCGTGGCAGGCCGCCGACCATGCCGCCGAGATAGACATCAGCCGCCAAACAGAAAGCGGCGGCACACCATGCGGCCGTGGCGCCGCTCACCTTGTGAGCGGCCGCAGCCACCATGGCCGTGGTCAGGGCGAGCAGAATGTAGGGAAGAACGATGGAGACGTTTCGCGGATCGAAGACCTGTGCCAGCACGCCATAAAACAGCGAATAGCCGTGGGGAAGCATGACGCCCAAGAAGTAGTCGGCAACGTAGTCCTCCTGCAGCAACGCCCCGTCCCAATAGCGAAGCAGCGGGAAAATCTGCATCCGCGCATCGTTGTTGAAGGCGTATGGGTCCGACGCGTTCTGCATGTGCTCGACCAAGCCGGGCCCAAACAAGACGGCGAGAGACAGCAGCGAAACCAGCAGAATGAGCCAGCGCGGAAGTCCGGTGATAAACGCCTTGTCGGGCCGGGTCGCCAGCGACGTCGTCGAATCAGAAGCCATGATTGCCCGCAATCTGACAAGCTCATAGATGACCTATACTCATAAGGTTGTAGATAAAAATCAACAGTACTAGCGATAGTGGTATTTTCTGTACTTGGCGGCGGGTCGTGATGCAGCTGACCCGCCTCTACCCCAGGGGGTAGCTGTGCTCGATGCGGTAGACGGCGCCGTCGTGGCCGCGCATGGAGGCGTAGAGGTGGAACTGGCGCACCTCGAAACGCTCGGTCATCAGCATGCCGTGGTGCTCCAGAAACCGGCCGACACGGTCCTGGGGCGCGCGCTTAAGGCGCGCCAGGGTGACATGCGGGGTATAGCGGCGTTCATCCGCCTGCATGCCGAGGCGCTGCAGCATGGTCTCGATCTTGTCGCGCAGGTGCTTGAGCGGTTCGCGCGGCACAACGCCGGCATAGATCACGCGGGTGTCGTTCTTGCCGCCGAACCGGTCGACGCCTTCGACGGCGATCTCGAACGGCGTGCCGCCGATCTGGGCCAAGCCGGTCGCGATATCATCCGCCATCGTGCCGTCTACATCGCCGATATAGCGCAGCGTCACGTGCATGTTCTCCGCCGGCACCCAGCGCGCGCCGGGCACGCCGCCGCCAAGACCGGCCAGCCGCTCCGACACGCCGGACGGCAAATCGATACCGATAAAGAGCGGCAGGCTCATGACCCCTCCCCCATCAGCGCATCCAGCATGGCTGTAACATCGGGCAGAATACCGTCGACGATGATCGCGACACCCGACGCATTGGGATGAATACCATCGGGCTGGTTCAGTTCCGGCTCGGCAGCGACACCTTCCAGGAAAAACGGATAAAGCGGGACGTCGTACTCCTCGGCCAGCTCGCCGTACATGCCGTCGAACGCGGTGACGTAATCGGCGCCCAGATTGCGCGGCGCCAGCATGCCGGCAAGCAGCGTCGGCAAGTCACGAGCCTGGAGCTCGGCCAGAATGGCGGAAAGGTTCGCGCGGCTCGACGCCGGATCTATGCCGCGCAGAGCATCGTTGGCGCCCAGTTCGACGATCACGATATCGGGCGCATCGGCCAGGGCCCAGTCGAGGCGGGCGAGGCCGCCTGCCGTCGTGTCGCCGGAGACGCCGGCGTTCAGCACCACGGCATCATAACCCGCTTCCTGTAGGGCTGCCTGTAGTTGATCCGTAAAACCATCACCCTGGGGCAGGCCGTAGCCGGCCGTCAGGCTGTCGCCCAGCGCCAGAATGCGCATTTGATCGGCTTGGGCCGGCATGGCGTAAGCTAGGGCAAGGGTGAAAATCAACAGGCTCGCGTTGATCACGCGGCGCCAGGGCCCATATCGCTGAGGTCCCCCGAACCGGAAAGCATGCATGTCCGAAGCCACCCCAGAAACTCCACCTAACGCGCTCGTCGCACTCGACGACGTCCACCTTAATTTGAGAAGCGCGGCGGGCGTCGTCAACATCCTGCGTGGCGTCAGCCTTCTGGTCGACCGTGGCGAACATGTGGCGGTGGTCGGGCCATCGGGCTCCGGCAAGTCGACCATGATGGCGGTTATCGGCGGCCTGGAGCAGGCGACGTCCGGCCGCGTCGAGGTCGCTGGACGCGATCTTGCCGGCATGGACGAGGATGCGCTTGCCGCCTTCCGGCGCGACCATGTCGGCATCGTCTTTCAAGCTTTTCATCTGGTGCCGACCATGACGGCGCTGGAAAACGTCGCCCTGCCCCTGGAACTGGCGGGTGCGGACGACGCCTTCGAACGGGCCCAGACGGCTCTGGGCGAAGTCGGTCTCGACGAGCGGGTCGAGCACTTCCCGGCGCAGCTCTCCGGCGGCGAACAGCAGCGCGTGGCGCTGGCCCGCGCCATGATCGGCGAACCCGGTCTGCTGCTGGCCGACGAACCGACGGGCAACCTCGATACCTCAACCGGCGATGAAGTCGTCGAGCTGCTGTTCGGCCACGCCCAGGAGGCCGGCGCTGGCTTGATTCTGATCACCCATAACGAGGCGCTCGCCGCGCGCTGCGACCGGACGGTCCACATGCGCGACGGCCGCCTGGACGGCGACGTCGCCGCGTGATTGGACTAGCACTCAGACTCGCGCGCCGCGACCTGCGCGGCAGCCTGAAGGCCTTCCGCCTGGCGCTCGCCTGCCTGGCGCTCGGCGTCGCGACCATTGCCGGTGTCGGTTCGTTTGGCGCGGCGATCGTCGATGGCTTGCGGGAGAACGGCAAGGTCATCCTGGGCGCCGACGTCACCTTGCGCACGACCATGGTGGTGCCGAGCGAGGAGCAGGTGGCCTGGCTGGCCGAGCGCGCGGAGATTACCCGGACCTACGATATGAACGCCATGGCCCAGGTCGACGGGCGCGAGCCGCTGCTGGTCAGCCTGAAGGCGGTCGGCGAAGCCTATCCGCTCTATGGCGACTTCGGGCTGGAAGACGGTAGCGCACTTGACGATGCGCTGGCCGAGAAGGATGGCGTCTGGGGGGCGGTCGCGGTCGAGGAATTCCTGCTGCGTCTCGGCCTGGAGCCCGGCGATCGTTTCCGCCTGGGCGAGGCGGAGGTGGAGCTGCGCGGCATCATCGCCGACGAGCCGGACCTCGCCAGCTCGACCTTCCAATTGGGTCCGCGACTGATCGTCGCCATCGATGCGCTGGACGCGACGGCGCTGGTCCAACCCGGCAGCATGATCCGTTACGACACCCGGCTGAAGCTAGCCGAGGATGTCGACGCCGCCGTGTTCCTGGACGAGCTGGAGGAAACCTTCCCACTCGCTGCCTGGCGCGTCAGAAGCTACGAAAACGCCAACCCCCAACTCGCCCGTTTCCTGGAACGCCTGCGCCTCTTCATCTCGCTGGTCGGCCTGACCGCGCTCCTCATCGGCGGCATCGGCGTCGCCAGCGCGGTCAACGCCTATCTGGGCGGCAAGGTGCCGACCATCGCCATTCTTAAATCCCTTGGCGCGCCGGCCAGGCTCATCTTCCGCACCTATCTGATCGAGATCGCCGCCGTCGCGACCGCCGGCACCGCGATCGGCCTGGTCGCCGGCGCCATCCTGCCCGGTGTGGTCGGCTGGGCGGTGTCCGGGGCGCTGCCGGTGCCGGTCGAACCGTCGCTGCATCTGGCGCCGCTCGGCGTCGCCGCGGCCTACGGCATCTTGACCGCGTTGGCCTTCGCCATCTGGCCCCTGGCCCGGGCGCGGCTGGTGCCCGCCGCCGCCCTGTTCCGCGATCAGGTGTCGCGGCGCGCCGCGCGCCGGCCGGGGTTCGCTACCATCGCCATCGCCGGCACGATAATCGCGGCGCTCGCTTTGCTCACCGTCTTCTCATCGCCCGACCGCTATCTGGCGGCTGGCTTCGTCGTCGGCGCGGCGGCGACGCTGCTGCTGTTCCGCGTCGCCAGCGCCGGGTTCACGCGCCTGATCCGGCGCGTCGGGCGGCCACGGCGTCCCGGCCTGCGCCTGGCGCTGGCCAACCTGACCCGTCCCGGGGCCGCGACGGGTTCGGTGGTCGTGGCACTTGGTATCGGCCTCACCGTCTTGATCGCCATCGTCTCGGTGCAAGGCAATCTGACCGAGGAGATCGCCGACAACCTGCCGGCCGATGCGCCGTCCTTTTTCTTCGTCGATATTCAGCCCGACCAGGTCGCGACCTTCGACACCATCCTGGCCGACACGCCGGGCGTGCACGCGGTCGAGCGGGTGCCGAGCCTGCGCGGGCGCATCACCGCGATCGACGGCGTTGTCGTTACCGAGGCGGAAGTCTCGCCGGATGCGCGCTGGGCGATCGAAGGCGACCGCGGCGTCACCTACGCGACCGACGTGCCGGAGAACGCGGAAGTCGTCGCTGGCGAATGGTGGTCCGCCGACTATGCGGGACCACCCTTGCTGTCCTTCGAATCCGACCTCGCCCAAGGTTTCGGCATTGGTGTCGGCGATACGCTGACCATCAACGTCCTGGGCCGCGACATCACCGCGACCGTCGCCAACCTGCGCGACGTCGACTGGTCGACCATGGGCATCAACTTCACCCTTGTCTTCGCGCCCGGTCTGCTGGAGGCCGCCCCGCACACCTTCATCGCCACTGTCCATGCCGACCGCGAAACCGAGACCGGCCTGCGCGCGGAGATCGCCGAGACCCTGCCCAACGTCTCGGCGATCGGCGTACGCGACGTGCTGACCGACGTCGTCGCGATCCTGCGCAAGATCGACGCGGCGGTCGGCGGCATCGGCGCGCTGGCGCTGGTCGCGGGTCTGCTCGTGCTCGCCGAATCCGTCGCCGCCGCCCAGCGCCGCCGGGTCTATGACGCGGTGGTGCTGAAGGTGCTGGGCGCAACCCGGCGCCAGCTGTTCCGCGCCTACCTGCTGGAGCACCTGTTGCTAGGCACCGCGACAGCGCTATTGGCCGCCTGCGCTGGCACGCTGATCGGCTGGATCGTGACCAGCTTCGTGATCCAGGCGCCCTGGTCGTTTCAGCCGGTTCTGATCGTGGGCACCGCCGCCATCGCTGTCCTGGTCACCTTGGTTTTCGGCTATTGGGCGACCTGGCGGGCGCTGAGACACAAAGCCGCCCCGGTCCTGCGCAGCGAATAGGGCGGAAAACCGCCATTTCCGAATACCGGATTTGCTTGATTCCGGCCCCGCTGTTCCCCAAATATCCAGGGAATGGTACGGTGACGTACCTACCGTTCTGCACGAGTTTTACCTAGAGGAAACCAAACATGGCCTTTGGCAGCTCAAATCCGCGCACCGCGGCCCGTACGCAGACAACCGCCGTCTACGACGAGGGTCTGCGCGCCTACATGCTGCGCGTTTACAACTACATGGGCAGCGCCCTGGTCATCACCGGGGTGTTGGCCTTCCTCGTGGCGCAGATGTCCGTGGTCACCGGATCGTCCGGCGAAGTCATTGGGCTTACGTCGTTCGGCGCGACTTTGTTCGGCAGCCCGCTTCAGTGGGTTGTGATGCTGGCACCGCTCGCCCTGGTCTTCTATTTCTCGTTCCGCATCCACAAGATGTCGGCGGCGTCCGCACAGATCGTCTTTTGGGTCTTTGCCGCGCTCATGGGCATATCGCTCTCGACCATCTTCATCGCGTTTACGACCGAGAGTATCGCACGGGTGTTCTTCATCACCGCGGCGACCTTCGGTGCGATGAGCCTCTACGGCTACACGACCAAACGATCCCTGGCTAACTGGGGCTCGTTCCTGTTCATGGGCCTGATCGGCATCATCATCGCCATGGTTGTGAACATCTTCGTCGGCAGCTCGGCGATCCAGTTCGCGATCTCGGTGATCGGCGTGATCGTGTTCGTCGGCTTGACCGCCTACGACACACAGCGGATCAAAGAAACCTACAGCGCAAGCATGGATGGTGAGATGGCGACCAAGAGCGCCGTTCACGGGGCCCTGCGTCTCTACCTCGACTTCATCAACCTGTTCATCATGCTGATGCAGCTTCTGGGCAACAACCGCTAAGCGTTGTGGCCGACATGATCGAAGGGGCCCGGCGGGCAACCGCCGGGCCTTTTCTTTGAGCTACTGCGCCATCAGCGTGAGGACCTCGCCACGCACCTGATAGCCACCGATGCGGCTCAAGAACGACATGCCGAGCAGCGAGCGGTCCATCGAGGCCTCGTTGACAGAGGCTTGCACGTTGGTCACGAACACCGGACCGATGGCGACGCGATTCAGTCGGACGGGCGCACCGCGCACCAGACCGTTGGCGGTGCTGAAGACCTGACTGTAGTTCAGGCGTGCCGGATCGAAGCCCAAGCGCCGGGCGTCTTCCTCCGTCAAAATGACATCGCTGGCGCCGGTATCGACAAGGAACAGGACTTCAACCCCGTCGACCAGAGCCGTGACATGGAAGTGACCGTCCGGGCCCAGGCGGAAGCTCACCTGGTTGTCGTCGGCATCGAAACCGTAGCCCGGGACGTGGTCGGCGATGACGCGGTCGGTCACGAATTGGATCTGGTCACGAAAGCTGTAGCCGACCACCAAGACAGCGCCGATGACGACCCAGACTGCGGCATGGCGCAGGCTGCGCGAGAGATTGCCGCGCATGAAAGCCCACCAGACCCCGGCGCCGACAAAGAGGAGCAGAATAACCAGATAAACCAGCCGGAGCGCGTTCTCGCCGGCCACCGCATCGGCGACCAGGATCACGACGCCGGCGCCAAGGCCGAGCAGGATCCAGGGCCACCAGCGGCCGCGCCGACGCCCCCTGTCGCCTTGCTCAGGGCGGTTTTGCGGATCGTCCCCGGTCAACGCCGGCCGCCTGTTTTGCCTGACATCCCATGCATGGTCGTCTACATATCGGCCCGAACCGCTAGAAGGGAACCCGTTTGTCTGATGAAACCGATGATGCCTTGCTCATGCCCTGGCGCATAGCCGCCGCCGCGATCGCGGGCTACGGGCTATTCGTGGGCGGCATGTTCCTGGCCCAGCGTCACTTTCTCTATAACCCCGGCAGCGACCTGCCGGATATCACCCAGTCGCAGATCGCCGATATCGAAGCGGTCACCTTGACCACCGAGGACGGACTGGAGCTACTGGCTTGGTACAAGCCTGCCGAGGACGGCAAGCAGACCTTTGTCGTCACCCACGGCAATGCCGGCCATATCGGCCACCGCACCGGCAAGCTCGCCGTCTTCGCCGAGGCCGGCTATGGCATGCTGCTGGTCGAGTATCGCGGTTTTGGCGGTAACCCGGGCAAGCCGACAGAGGAAGGTCTCTACCGCGACGCCGAGGCGGGTTTTGCCTTTCTCGCAGAACGCGGCATCGGCGCGGAACAGGTGATCGCCTATGGTGAATCCCTGGGCACCGCCGTCGCCGTCCAGATGGCGGCGCGCCACCCGGTTGCCGCCGTCGTGCTGGAGGCACCGTTCAGCTCGATCGGCGACGTCGCGGCAACGCACTACTGGTATGTCCCGATGGCGCGCTGGATGGTGTTGGACCGTTTCGCGTCCGACCAGCATGTCGAGCGGGTTGAAGCGCCGCTTCTGATCCTGCATGGCGGCGACGATGGCGTCGTGCCGACCCGCCTGGGCAGGAAGCTGTTCGACGCGGCCGACGAGCCGAAGGTCCACTGGTTGGCGCCCGACGCCGATCACAACGACCTCTACGACCACGGTGCAGGCGATGTCGTACTCGACTTTCTGAAGACCCACGTGCACCAGAACTAGAGCGCGCGTTTCTTCGTCCTCCGAACCCTTCCATGACGAAACGACAAGCACATATGGCTTATCAGACGTGACCCCGATCGGAGATCAGCCCGCATGATGTCTTGGCGAGTTCGCGTGGCCGGCCTGGTCGACCACCGCTATTTCACGCGCAGCATCACCGGCATCATCATCCTGAACGCCGTCCTGCTGGGCCTGGAAACGGTGCCGACCGTCATGAGCCATTGGGGCGGTCTGATCTATGCCCTCGATGAAATCATCCTCGCTATCTTCGTCGTCGAACTCGCTCTGCGCATGTTCGCCCACGGCAAGGCGTTCTGGCGCGATCCCTGGAGCCTGTTCGACACGGTCATCGTCGGCGTCGCGCTGATGCCCGAGAGCGGCGCGTTCTCGGTTCTGCGCGCGCTTCGTGTGCTGAGGGTGCTGCGCCTGGTCTCGACCATGCCCAGGCTGCGCCGCGTCGTCGAAACCCTGTTGCGCGCGATCCCGGGCATGGGCTCGATCGCGCTGCTCATGATGCTGCTGTTCTACGTCTTCGCCGTCATGGCGACGAAGCTCTTCGGTGGCGAGTTCGACGCATGGTTCGGCACCATCGGGCGCTCGATGTACTCGCTGTTCCAGATCATGACACTGGAAAGCTGGTCGATGGGCATCGTACGTCCGGTGATGGAGGTCTATCCCTGGGCCTGGGCGTTCTTCGTGTCGTTTATCCTGGTCGCCAGTTTCACGGTGCTGAACCTCTTCATCGCCGTCATCGTCGACTCCATGCAACGGCTGCATCTGGAGGAGCAGGACGTGTTGGCGCGCGAGATCGAGGATCAGGCGCAAGCCGAACGTGAGCAACTGCGCCAGGACATAAGCACGTTGCGCGAGGAAATCCGCTCGCTGAGAAGCGACCTGTCCGCCGGCAAGTCACAGCCGGGCGACTAGGCCGTTAGAGCAGACCCTGTTCTGGCGGAATCGCTTTGCGATCCCGTCAAGGCAGGAAAATCTGCTCTTCTCATAGAAGGGGAGCGGATTCACATGGTCAGGTGCAACCGACAAGCGGTTTTACCTGACGATGATCCGCTCCAGGTCAGCTCTTCACCCGCGTGTTCTTGGGATCGTAGAGCGCGGCCATGTGCAGCTTGGCCGGCACCATCTCGGTCGCGACCTCAAGCTCGTAATCGCCTGATTCCAGGAACGCCTTGTCGACGCCGTCGGCGCGGCGGACATAGCCATAGCCGATGTTGCTGCCGACCGTGTAGCCCCAGCCACCACTGGACAACCAGCCGACCCGCTCACCGTTGCGATAGATGGTTTCGCGGCCAAGCAGCACGATCTCAGGATCATCGACGGTGAAGCAGGCAAGCCGTTTGGCGGTGCCGTTTTCGGCCTGGCGCGCGACCGCGTCTCGACCGCGGAAATCGGTGTTGCTCTTGAGCTTCACCGCCCACGTCATGCCCGCTTCGACAGGCGTGTAGTCCGGGCCGATATCGCTGCCCCAGGCGCGGTAGCCCTTCTCCAGACGCAGGCTCTCGATAGCGCGGTAACCGGCCAGGCGCAGGCCGTGCGGCTCGCCCGCGGCGACCAGCGCGTCGAAGACCTCCGGCGCCGCTTCGACCGGCATATGAAGCTCCCAGCCGAGCTCGCCGACATAGGTAACGCGGATGGCGCGCACGACGCGGCCCTCGATGGTGATCTCCCGGCAGCGGCCGAAAGGGAAGGCCTCGTTTCCGAGGTCGCTCTCGGTGACGGCGCCCAGCACATCACGCGCCTTCGGCCCCATCAGTGTCAAAACCGCCATGTCATCGGTGATTTCGGTCAGCGCCGCATCGGCATCATCTGGAATGTTGCGGCGGATCCAGTCGGCATCATGGGTCGCGAACCCGGTGCCGGTCACGACGTAATAGGTCGAGTCGTCGAGCCGGCTGACGGTCAGATCGCATTCGATGCCGCCGTGGTCGTTGAGCATCTGGGTATAGGTCACCTTGCCCGGCGGTCCTGACACATCGTTGGCGCAGATCCAGCCGAGCGCACGTTCGGCGTCCGGACCGCTGACCAGGAATTTGGCGAAAGACGACGCGTCGAACAGGGCGGCTGCCTCGCGGCAGGCACGGTGTTCGGCACCGACCGCGTCGAACCAGTTCTGCCGGCCGAACGAACAGACGTCCTCAGGCTTGTCGCCCGGCAGGGCGAACCAGTTGGGACGCTCCCAGCCGATCTTGGAGCCGAAGCAAGCACCGGCCGCCTTCAGGCGTTCGTAGAGTGGCGAGACCCGGTCTGGCCGCCCGGCGCTCGCCTCTTCGTGCGGCCAGCCCATGGTGTAGTGCTTGGCGCACGCCTCGACCGTTCGGGCGCGCACCCAGTCGATATCGTGATGGGGCGGCCCGAAGCGCAGGATGTCGACCGCACCCAGATCCATCGGCGCGGCGCCGCCGACGATCCACTCCGCCAGCGCCCTGCCCGCGCCGCCGGCACTGGCGATGCCGAACGCATTGAAACCGGCGCCGATGTAGAAGCCGCGCACCTCTGGCGCTTCGCCCAGGATGAAGTTGCCGTCCGGCGTGAAACTCTCCGGCCCGTTCAAGAGCTGCTTGACGCCCGCCTTGCCGAGTGCCGGCACGCGCGCCAACGCCTGTTCCATAAGTTGGCCAAAGTGACCCCAGTCGCTGTCCAGCAGCGTGAACTCGAAGCCGTCGGGAATGCCATCCTCGGCCCACGGTTTGGGATTGAGCTCGTAGCCACCCATGACGAGGCCGCCGACATCCTCCTTGAAATAGATCAGACGGTCGGGGTCGCGCAGGGTCGGCATGTCCGGCTCCACGCCCTCCACCTTCTCCGTGATCATGTACTGGTGCTGCATCGAACACAGCGGCACGTTGACTCCAGCGAGCTTGCCGATATCGCGCGCCCATTGGCCGGCGCAGTTAACGACGACGTCGCAGGCGATGGCGCCATCACGCGTTACGACACCGGTCACACGGCCATCTTTCACCGTGATCGCCTCGACCGGACAATCTTCGATGATGGTCACGCCGGCATTGCGCGCGCCGCGCGCCAGGGCCTGTGCGGTGTCGGATGGGTTGGCCTGGCCGTCGGTCGGCAGGAACGCCGCGCCGACCAGATCCGACGCGTCCATGATCGGCCACATGTCCGCGGCTTCGCCCGGCGACAAGAGATGCATTTCCAGCCCGAAGCTGCGCGCCATGGTCGCCTGGCGTTTGATCTCGATCAGTCGGTCCGCGTTACAGGCCAGACGCAAACCACCATTCATCTTCCAGCCGGTGGCCTGACCGGTTTCGGCCTCCAGCGTGTCGTAAAGTTCGACGCTGTACTTCAAAAGCTGGGTGATGTTGGCACTGGATCTCAGCTGGCCGACCAGACCGGCCGCGTGCCACGTCGAACCGCTGGTCAGTTTGGCGCGTTCCAAAACGACAACATCGGTCCAGCCATTCTTCGCAAGGTGATAGGCGGTCGAACAGCCGATGATACCGCCGCCGATGATGACGACCCGGGCTTGTGTCGGCGCGGTGCTCATGTTGTCTCTCGCCATTCGTCATAGGCGCGTTCAAAGCGCGCCAGGTTCTCCGCCGTATAGGCGACATAGTCCATGTCGAGGCTGGAATGATGCTCCTGGATCATGCTCCAAACGGCTTCGCGTAGCAGCGACGCGCACTTCATGGCGCCGTAGCGGTACCACTGCCGGTCACCCAATGGCGTCTCGTAGTACTCTTCCAACAGCCAGCGTTCCTGGCCGACGGAAAGCTGGTTGTTTGACGCCAACCCACCGAGATCGAACAGCGCGCTGTTGAAGCCCGCGTACTCCCAATCGATGATCCAGATGCGCTCGCCGTCATCGATGAAGTTGGCCGCCAGCAGATCGTTGTGACCGAAGATCAACTTGACCCTGTCGACGGCGGTCTCCAATTCGTCGGCGATCGCGCGGTAGCGGGGGACGTCACCAAGCAGGCGATGGTCCTCGTCCTCCATGCGACCGAAGTAGTCGCGCAGCGTGTGGAACACCCAGAAGAGCGGGGCGCGTCCACGCAGATACCTTGGCGTCTCTCGATGCAGACGTTTGATGATCGGCAGCAGCCGTTCCAGGTTCGCCTGGTCGCGTACGTCCTCCTCGCCATAGGTCTTCCCGTCGACAAACCGCGTCACGATGACACCCTTTTCCGTGTAGACGACCTCTGGCGCGACGCCGGCCGCGTGCGCCGCACGCGCACAACCGATTTCGGCCGTGCGCCGAATACCGTGCTGGGGAATGTTGCCGCCAATCCGGACCACGAAGGCCTCGCCGCCGTCGACCACCTTGAAGTTCACGTTGGTGATCCCGCCGCTCAATGCGACCGGTTCGACCGCTCCTTTCCAGATCGGCAGCGACGACGCTTTCTGGCGTGCCTCGTCGGTCATGGCATCTCCTCGGAGTTTCGCATCAGGCAAGGCCCAGTTCTTGTTTGCGGCGGCGCGCCCAGGCCGAGATGAGGCGATCGGCGATCATGGCGATGAACGCGACGCAGACGCCGGCGACGATGCCGCGTCCGGTGTCGGCCTTGGTCAGGGCGATATAGACCTCCTGGCCCAGATCGCGGGTGCCGACCAGCGCGGTGATCACCAGCATGGATAGCGCCATCATGATGGTCTGGTTGACGCCCAGCATGATCTCCGGCAGGGCCAGCGGCAGCTTCACCTTGCGCAGGATCTGGCCACGGCTGCAGCCTTGGGCGCGCGCCGCTTCGATCAAATGCTCGGGAACCTGGGAGAGACCGTGGATGGTGTAGCGCGTCGCCGGTGCGGTGGCGTAGGCGACGATGGCGATCATGGCGGAGAAGTCGCCGACCCGGAACAGCATGACGACCGGGATCAGATAGACGAATGACGGCAGCGTCTGCAGCGTATCAATGACTACCTGCACCACGCGGTTGACGCGCGGGTTGCCGGCCGCCCAGGTGCCGATCGGGAAACCGATGGAAAACGCGATGAGGACGGAGAGCCCGGTCAAGTAGACCGAGATCATCGCCTTTTCCCAGTTGCCGGTGATCAGGATGAAGGCGGCCAGACAGACGACGATCAGCGCCAGGCGCCAGGCGCCCAACTGCCAGCCGGCCATAGCGACGACGATCAGCGCGAGCGGCCAGGGGACGGCCAGCAGGAAGCGTTTGATCGGAATCATGATGTTGACCAGCAGCCAGGTCTTCACCACCTCGATCGAGTCGAAGAGGTGGATATTCACCCACTCAACGACGCGGTCGAAGAACGTGCCGGTTGTGACGGTCCAGGCTTCGGGATAGGCCTCGACAAAGGGTAGGACGGCGCCCAGCGCCATCGAGCCGACGATCAGCGCCAGCGCCGCCAAAAGGTAGGGGTGCCGGCGCACAAACGACATCGGACGTTCTTCGCCGTGCCGGGGCGGCGGCTTCGTGGCATAGGCCTGGCTCAGCCGGTCAAGCGCGATGGCGAGCAGCGTGATCGCGATACCGGCCTCCAGCCCCTCGCCGATCGCCAGACGTCGCAGCGCATGCAAGACGTCGAAGCCGAGACCACCGGCACCGATCATCGAGGCGATGATCACCATGTTGAGCGACAGCATGATCACCTGGTTGAGGCCCACCATCAGGCCAGGCTTCGCCGCCGGCACCATGACCTTCCAAATGTGCTGGCGCGTCGAACAGCCGGCCATGCGGCCGTATTCGCTGATCTCGTCCGGCACCTGCTTCAACGCCAGCATCGTGATGCGCACCATCGGCGGCATGGCGTAGATCATCGTTGCAATCATCGCGGCGACCGGCCCGAAGCCGAACAGGAAGAGGATCGGGACCAGATAGGCGAACACCGGCACCGTCTGCATGAGGTCCAGAAACGGCGTGATCGCGCGTTCGAACCAGGGCCGCCGGTAGGCCGCGATGCCAAGCAGCAGGCCAAGCGACGCGCCCAGCGGAACGGCGATAACGATCGAGGCCAGCGTCACCATGGCGCTGTCCCATTGGCCGAACACCGCGAGATAGGCGAAACACAGGCCGACCAGCAGCGCCAGGCCACGGTCGCGTACGCGCCACGCGAAGAAGGCGAGGACCGCGATCAGCACGATCCAGGAGATGCGCGGAACCAGCAGCACCCCGCCCGACCCGTCGGGGATCTCGAACCCGGTGGCCAGGAAGCCGTAAGCCGCGGTGAGGAACCAATCGAGCAGCCAGGCGATCGAGCGGGTGAACTCCTGAAAAGTGAAAAGGCCAAAGGTCGCGTCGTTGATCAGCCACTTCATGGCGTCGCTGATCCAGCCCTGAAGATCCCATCGCCATGCGCGCGGGTACTCGACCGACCATTCGGGAACACTGCCGAAGGCCGACACGGCGAAAACGGCGATCAGAACGATGAGCCATGCGGCCGTCGCCGGTTTCGGTCCACGTCCCGGCGCCAAGCTGGTGGCGGTAAGCTCCGTCATGACTTGAGCTCGCGGCCGAGCAGGACGTCGAGCACCGCGTCGCGGTCCAGCGCGCCGACGGTCGTGCCGTCGGCATCGACGACACCAAGCGGTTCGTCGTGATCAAAGACCATGGCCGCCACGTCGGCGATGCGGGCGTCCGACCTGATGGTCGTTGTTCCGT
>JBCCIS010000020.1 GCA_039028155.1 Pseudomonadota bacterium | reverse complement strand
GGGGCTGAAGGCAAAGAGGATAAGAAAGCCCGCGGCGGCGAAGGCGATCACGCGACTGGTCGCGCCCGACGCCTTGGAGACGCCGACCAGGCTGGGGCCCGTGTTCATGCCGATGACGCCGAGCAGGCCGCCCAGCATGCAACCGATGCCGTCGGCATAGATGCCGCCGCGGATGGTCGTCATGTCAGGGTGCTTCCAGTCGTCGTCGTTGATCTTTTGGCATGTCGTGATGACGCCGACGGTTCTGAGCGCCGCGGCAATCCCCGCGACGAGAAACGCCGGAATCAGCGCGGGGTCGAAGGCATAACCGATCTGGTCGAACCCGGGCAGCGCGATCACCGCCGCCTGATCCAGTGCCTGCCAACGGTCGGGCCGAATGTGATCAAGCGCGATCGCGACCAACAAGCCGACGACGATGCCGATCATAGTGCAGATCAGCCGCGCCACGCCAGCGCCCCAGACCGCGAGGCCGAGAATGGTGCCGAAGGTCACGCCCGCGACAATCAGATGCGCGACATAGTCCGGTTGGCCGAGTAGCTCGATACCCAGGACATGGTCCATGGCGACCAGCCCCAACTCGATGCCGACGATGACAACGATGAACCCGCTGATCGCAGGCGGGAACACCACGCGCAGCCGTCTGAGAAACCGCGCGAAGACGAGCTCGATCAGGCCGGCAAAGACCGTCATGGCGAAGACCGCGGGCAAGCCGCCGCTTTCGGCCGCCAGGACGGACGGGCCCAGATAGATCGCGGAGAAGACCGGCGGCGCCAGATAGCCGGACCCGATAGGTCCGCGCCTGAGCGCCTGCAGCATGGTCGCCACCGCGATCGCGATCATGCCCAGGCTGGTCGCGCTGATGGTCGTCTCGTGCGAGGCGCCGGCGGCGCGAAACACGATGACGATCAGCATTAGATAGACGGCAAGCAATGCGGCGAGTTGAAACCCGAGCGCCGCGAGAGTCAGTGGCGGCGGACGTTCGTCGACCGCATAGATCAGGTCTTCCGGTCGTTTCACCAAGCCACGTTCCGCGCCCCGCCCAACTACACGCCATTTCGCCATAGATCCCTGCGCGCTGCAAACCGGCCTGTCTTTCTACCCGGTTGGCGATTGCGTGGTGTGGCGAATGTGCGCCAAGCTGGCACGACACGGGCAGGACCGACTGTATCGATCTTCGCAGGGAGCGGACCATGTGGCTGAAGGGCGGCCAGATCTATGACGTTGACAGCGGGAGCTTCGCGACCGGCGATATCCGCCTGGAAAGCGGCGCCATCGCAGAGATAGGACGCGCGCCGTCCGATGCCCAGGCGGTTGATTTGGACGGCGCTTATCTGTTGCCCGGTTTCATCGATTGCCATGTCCATATCTGCGTCAACACGGAATCGGCCGACGGCAACAACCCGTGGCGCGACGCCCTGCCCGCCACCATCGCGCTGTGGGCGGCGCGCGCGGCGCGGCGGATGGTGCGCTGCGGCATCACCACGGCGCGCGATGTCGGTGGCTGGGATTATCACGAGATTGCCGTGCGCGAAGCGATCGAGACCGGCTGGATCGAGGGTCCACGCCTGTTGTGTGCCGGCAAGATCCTTTCCATCACCTCCTCGACCCGGCCCTACTATCTCGGCATGTATGAGGAAGCCGACGGACCGGACGCCGTGCGCCACGCGGCGCGCAAGCAGCTCGCCAACGGCGCCAATCTGATCAAGGTGCTGGCATCGGGCGCCGTCAACTCGACGAAGTACGAGCGTGCCGACGCCATCCAGTACCGGCCGGACGAGCTGCGCGCCGCCGTCGAGATCGCGGAAGACAACTTCACGCACGTCGCCGCCCATGCGCACGCGACCGAGGCGATCAAGAACGCCATCCTGGCCGGCTGTCGAAGCGTCGAACACGGCACCTATGGTTCCGACGAGACGTTTCGGCTGATGGTCGAGCACGGCACCTACATGGTGCCGACCATCTGCACCGCGCATGCCTTCCTGCAGGACCCTGCGTTTGCCGCCAAGGCCCTGCCCCATGTGCGCGAGCGCTACGAGTATCTGCAGACGATCCGCTACGCCAATCTGAACAAGGCGCGCGAGACCGGCGTCAAGGTCGCCATGGGCACCGATGTCGGCACGCCGGGCAACCATTGCGGCGACAACATGCAGGAGGTCGCGTTGATGGTCGAACGCTGCGGCTTTTCACCCGCCGACGCGATCCGGAGCGCCACCGTGATCGCCGCCGAACTGCTGGCATTGGATGGCGAGATCGGCCGCCTGCGGCCCGGTCTGGCCGGCGACGTGATTGCCGTCGACCGCAGTCCCCTGGACGACATAAACGCCTTGCGCGATGTATTCTTTGTCGCCGCGCGCGGCCAGATCGTCCGTAATGACCGTGTTGGCCGTTGACTTTAGAAAGATTATCTAACTACTTGATCAGAAAGATGAAAAAGTATGGAAGCTAAAGTGCGCAAGATCGTCCGTTTTGTCGACGAGACGCTGATCGAGGGCGGGCGCGAAGCGGCCTCGCCGCTGCTGCTGATCGGCGTCGCGGCGGTGATCGCCAACCCGTGGGCAGGCCGCGGGTTTGTCGAGGATCTGCAGCCGGCGATCAGGGCGCAGGCGCCGGGTCTGGGCGAGCGGTTGACCGCCGAGGTGATTGCGTTGGCCGGCGGCGGCGACAAGGTCGAGGCCTATGGCAAAGCGGCCGTGGTCGGCGAAGCCGGCGAGGTCGAACACGCCTCGGCCATGATCCACACCCTGCGCTTCGGCAACCACTTCCGAACGGCCGTCGGGGCGGAGACCTATCTCTCGTTCACCAACATGCGCGGCGGCCCGAACGCGCCGGTGGTCATTCCGATGATGGACAAACACGATGCCGGGCGGCGCAGCCACTATCTGACCCTGCAGTTCGCCATACCCGACGCGCCGGCCACCGACGAGATCGTCGTCGCGCTGGGCGCCTCGATCGGCGGGCGTCCCCATCACCGTATCGGCGACCGCTACCAGGACCTCGCCGACATGGGAAAGGGCGCGGACGACGCGCCCGTGTGACGTGAGATCTGTGATGTGAGGTTTGAGATGACGATGGCGCACATGAGACCAAGAGCCCTGATTTCTCTGTTCGCCCTCGTGCTTGCCATCGCACTTGGGACGGCGCGGGCCGACACGCTCGTCGTCGGCACGACGGGCGACTACAAGCCGCTCACCTGGTACGACAGCGCGACAAACACGTTCAGCGGCCGCGATATCGACCTGATCAAGGCGTTTGCCGATGATGAAGACCTGACGCTGCTTTTCGTGCCGACGACCTGGCCGACGCTGACCGCGGACCTGTTGGCCGGCAAGTTCGATGTCGCCATCGGCGGGATCTCGCGCACCCGCCAGCGCGCCCAGGACGCCCTGCTCTCCGTCACCATCGAGGAAACCGGTAAGGTCGCGCTGGTGCGCTGTGGCGAGGAGGACCGCTACGGGTCGATCGAGGCGATCGATCAGACGGGCACCACCGTGGTCGAGAACCGGGGCGGCACCAACGCGCAGTTCGCGCTCGCCAAGCTGATGAATGCCGTCTTGATCATCGTGCCGGATAACGAGCAGCCGTTCGTCTATCTGTTCGACAAACGCGCGGACGTGATGTTCACCGACTCGATCGAGGCGGTCTACCAACAGCAGGTCACCAACGGCCTTCTATGCGCCGTCAAGCCGGACGAACCCTATACCCGCGTCGAAAAGGTCGCCATGTTCGCCAAGGACGAGGCCGACCTGCTGGCCCGCTTCAACGCCTGGTTCGAGGCGCGATAGCTGCCAAAACCGCCGTGTTTTCACTAAGTTACGGCGGAACGCAACCAACTGATCTACCACCAAAGCCTTAAGACAATCACACTTATGCACGCTGGACGGGCAATTCCCGTCTCCCATAATCGTCAGCGTCGCGCCGTGCGATGTGGTCGCGACGGGCGCGCAAGCAGAGCAACGATATCTGCGGGAGACGACACATGGCCCTTGGACTTGCGAACCGATTTGGCTTCACGCGATTGGCAGCCTTCGCGGTCGTGGCCATTCTGGCCGTGGCACCCGGCCATGCTGACGACGCGAACGGCGGCGAGGCTCTGAGTGATGCGGAGCTTGCTCTTCTGTCAGAGCTCCTGAACCTCGACTGGATCAATGAGCCCGGCGTTTACGCTATCGGCCAAACCGGGCGCCAGATCGAGCTCGATGAACGATTTGCCCTGATCCTTGGCGACGACGCCAGAACGTACTTCGAGTTGGTGAACGGAGAGGCGCGCGAGCAGATCGAGGCGGTCCTGATCGACAATGTCGAGATAAGCGAAGCCTACTATGCCTATTCGGACATCGGCTACGTGACGCTCGACGATTGGACGGACGTTGATCCCGATGACCTGATGGAAGGCATCAAACGCGCCACGGACGACGCCAACCGGACCCGTCGCGAGGTCGGCATTCCCGAGGTCTGGGTTCGCGGCTGGGTGACCCAGCCGACGCTCGATCGCGATGCCGGCATGGTCTACTGGGTGATCGAAGCCCAAACGGCGGACGTGACGCTTTTGAACGCCGTCGCCCTGAAGCTTGGTCGACAGGGCCTCGAAATGGTCACCTGGGTCGTGACACCGCAGTACTACATGGCCAACAGCGACGAACTTACCGAGATCGCGAACAGGCTTACGTTCATGCCCGGCCAACGATACGCCGACTACGAGACCGGCGATCTGTTGGCAGGTTTCGGTATCGCGTCGCTGGTCGCAACGACCGTGGGCGCATCGTCATCGAAGTCGAAAGGTGTCGTCGCCGCCGTCATCGCCTTTCTCGTACTTGTGCTGAAGAAGGCATGGTTCGTCGTTATTGCCGTTATTGCCGGCGGCCTCGCCGTCTTTCGCCGCAAGCGCCGTCAACCGCATCACCCAACAGGCAGGCCACCGCCAACCTGAGCTAATCCAATCACCGCTGTGCGGCTCAGGGACGCAACGCCCAAGACTTGGAACGTGGTGACCCAATCAACATCGGGAGCACCCGGATCCATGCGGGGAGCTGACCCAGCGCGTCGTCAGTTGCCGCGGCCCCGGTCAACGGTTTTGTCGGCGCGGTACTCCTGGAACTCGTTGTGATAGGTGACGCTGTTTGTGTCGTCCAACGACGTCGCACAGGCGGCCGTCGCCAAGCCGAGGCCAACGAGAACGACAAAAGAGGCCAAGCGGTTCATCGGTTTTCCATCCATCAAGTCAATCCAATCGGTTCGACTGAGGTGGGGCCCGCCGGGCGTGATTACAGCTAAAGCCCAGCACACATTCGTTCACGACTGCGCGTGAGCGCGTGTTTACCGGACTGACGAACTAACGTCGGCCGCCATCGTGACCTTTGTTAAAGGTGCCGCGAGAGTTGCCATAGTCGGTGCCGCCCTCTGAAACCGCGCATGCCGCGATGCCGGTGACGAGACCGAACAGGACAAGAAGCACTGCGATGCGTTTCATGTCGGAAGTCTCCGAGTCGTTGAAAGGCCTTCCCCGTTGCCTGTCATCTCCGACAATTACCGGCCACAACAGAGGTTTGGACCAGACACATTCAATCACGTCTTCGCGCTTGCGCTTCACGGCGTTGGCACATTCGGCCGATAGAGACTGCGGTCACCACTTGGCGGTAAGGCCATAAAGCCCGATACTCACAACCTTCCCCGTTCTGGGGAGACAGGGGGGTCGAGGCGTCATGCCGCCGTGCTGGCGGCGCCGGAGCGGCTCCCGGGATACGTAAGGCAGGCACGTCCAGGCATTCGGGTCAGATTGGCCCGAACTGGCGTTGTTTGAGGGGGAAGGCACGGCATGGGTGACGTCTGGCGACGCTTTGCCAGAGACAAGGCGGCATTGGTGGGAGCGGTGGTGATCCTGATCATCGTCGTCGCCGCGTTAGGCGCCCCGATCGTCGCGCCCTACAATCCCAACGAACAGTTCTTCGAGGGGCTGACGCTGGCCGGCGCACCACGCCCGCCGGATGCCGAGTTCTGGCTGGGCACGGACCTTTTGGGCCGCGATCTTTTCTCGCGCCTGGTCTATGGCGCGCAGGCCTCCCTGATCATCGGTGTCGTCGCCAATGCGGCCGCCGTCCTGATCGGCACGACGCTGGGCACCATCGCCGGCTTCGTCGGCGGTTGGGTCGGCTCGTTGATCATGCGCTTCACCGATCTCATGATGGCCTTCCCCGCCCTTTTGCTGGCGATCGCGCTGGCGGCGATCCTGACGCCAAGTCTGTGGATCGTCGCCCTGGTGATCGCGCTGGTGAACTGGGTGCAGATAGCCCGTGTTGTCTATGGCCAGACCCGATCGCTGGCCGAGCGTGATTTTGTCCTGGCGGCACGCTCGCTGGGTGCGGCGTGGCCGAGACTGGTGCTGTGTCACATTCTGCCGCAGCTTGTTCCGACGCTTCTGGTGTGGAGCACGCTGGGGATCGCCACGACGGTGCTGTTGGAGGCGACGCTGTCGTTCCTAGGCATCGGCGTGCAGCCGCCAACGCCGTCCTGGGGCGGCATCATCTTCGAGAGCCAGTCTTACTTCCTGCACGCACCGTGGCTGGTGTTCTTCCCTGGCGGGGCGATTCTGTTGCTCGCCATGTCATTCAATCTGGTGGGTGATGCATTGCGCGACGCGCTCGACCCGACGCAACGGGGGCGCGACTGATGCTTAGTTTCCTGGCGCGCCGTCTGGGGCAATCGGTGGTGATTCTTATCGGCATCACCATGATCACCTTCATCCTGTCGTTTCTGGTGCCGGCCGATCCCGTGCGCATGATAGCCGGGCGCAGCGCGACCGCGGCGACAGTCGAATCGATCCGCCATCAGCTCGGCCTCGACCAGCCGATCCCGGTCCAGTACGCCCGCTACCTGGGCAACCTGGTGCAAGGCGATCTGGGCCGCTCCTATGTCCAGAAGACGGAGGTCGCGACGCTGATCTGGAGCCGGCTGCCGGCGACGCTTCTGTTGATGGTGGGCGCCATCGTGTTCGAGCTTATGATCGGTCTGCCCGCCGGCATCTACGCGGCGGCCAGACGCGGGCGAATAGCCGACAAGAGCGTCATGATCATGTCGTTTGCCGGCGTCTCGGCACCACAGTTCGTCGTCGGGTTGTTGCTAATTTATGTCTTCGCCAATCTGCTCGATTGGTTTCCGCTGGGCGGCTACGGATCGCTCAGTCACCTCATCTTACCGGCGCTGACCCTGGGCATAGCAGGTGGCGGTTGGTACTCGCGCATTACCCGCTCCAGCATGATCGATGTGCTGAACCAAGACTATATCCGCACGGCGCGCGCCAAGGGTGCGGGCGAACGGCGGGTCGTCTTGGTGCACGGCTTGCGCAACGCGGCGCTACCGATGATCGCCATGATCGGTTTGGATATCGGCATCTTCATGAGCGGCGCGGTGGTCGTCGAATCCGTGTTCGGCTGGCCCGGCATCGGCCAGTTGGCGTGGCAGGCCATTCAGCGCATCGATATCCCGATCATCATGGGCGTAACGCTGGTGGCGGCCGTCGCCATCGTGCTTGGCAATCTCATCGCCGACATCGCGACATCATGGTTCGATCCGCGTGTCAGACTTGGTTAGCGTTTTTTTGTCGTTCAACAACCGAGGAGGAGATCATGAGAAAGACACTATTGGCGGGCGTCGCCGCGTTGGCGCTCTCGCTGGGTCTGGCTGCGCCAAGCGCGCAGGCGGGACCCGAACATGGCGGCCAAATGATCGTCACCTATAAGGACGACGTTTCGACGCTGGACCCGGCCATCGGTTACGACTGGCAGAACTGGTCGATGATCAAGAGCCTGTTCGATGGCCTGATGGATTACGAGCCCGGCTCCACAGTGTTGCGTCCGGACCTGGCGGAGAGCTATTCGATCTCCGATGACGGCCTGACCTATACGTTCACGCTGCGCGACGGCGTCAAGTTCCACAACGGACGCGAGATGACCGCCGACGATGTGAAGTACTCGCTAGAGCGTGTCGTTGACCCGGCGACGCAAAGTCCCGGCCAGGGTTTCTTCTGGAGCATCGAGGGTTTCGACGACTTGGCCGCCGGCAACACCGACAGCCTGTCGGGTGTCACGGTGATCGATCCGAAGACCGTTGAGATCAAGCTTTCGCAGCCCGACGCCACGTTCCTGCATGTCATGGCGATCAACTTCTCGTTCGTCGTGCCGAAGGAAGTTGTCGAGGAACACGGTGCGGACTTCGGCACCCACCCGGTCGGCACGGGCGCTTTCAAGATGACCGACTGGACATTGGGCCAGCACGTCATCTTCGAGCGCAACCCCGACTACTACGACCCCGACCTGCCGCGGCTTGACCGCATCGAGTTCCAGGTCGGCCAGGAACCGTCGGTCGCGTTGTTGCGTCTGCAGCGTGACGAGGTCGACATCCTGGGCGACGGCATCCCGCCGGCGCAGTTCCTGGAAGTCATGGACAGCGACTGGAAAGACAACGTCATCGAAGGCGGCCAGTTGCACACCGGCTACATCACCATGAACACGCGCATGGCGCCGTTCGACAATCAGCAGGTGCGCCAGGCCGTCAACATGGCGATCAACAAGGACCGTATCGTGCAGATCGTCAACGGCCGCGCGGTGCCGGCGAACCAGCCGCTGCCGCCCGCCATGCCGGGTTACGACACAGCGTACGAGGGTTATGCCTATGACCCCGAAGCAGCCAAGGCGCTGTTGGCCGAGGCCGGTTTCGCCGACGGGTTCGACACCGAGCTCTACGTGATGAACACCGACCCCAACCCGCGCATCGCCCAGGCGATCCAACAGGACCTGGCGGCGATCGGCATCAACGCCGACATCAAGTCGCTGGCGCAGTCGACCGTTATCGCGGCTGGTGGCGAGGAAGATCAGGCGCCGATGATCTGGTCGGGCGGCATGGCGTGGATCGCCGACTTCCCGGATCCCTCCAACTTCTATGGTCCGATCCTGGGTTGTGGCGGCGCTGTGCCGGGTGGCTGGAACTGGGCGTGGTACTGCAACGAAGAACTCGACGCCATGGCGGCCGAAGCCGACGGCATGACCGACCCGGCCGACGCCGAAGCCAGGTTGGAGAAGTGGCGTTCCATCTTCATTGCGATCATGGACGATGCGCCGTGGGTGCCGGTGTTCAACGAACAACGCTTCACGATGCACTCCGGCGCGATCGCCGGTGAGACCGACGAGATCTTCGTCGACCCCGTGCACATCCCCGTGCACTACGATTACGTCTATTCGACGTCGGTCCAGTAAGGACCCTTGAAGGGGCGCCGCCGGTCGCGGCGCCCCTTCCCTTTTCCCTGATACACCTTGCCTGGCGCGCACTGAGCGGTTAGAACGCACCGCATTCCTTGCGGAGAGTTTATGCCAGAGGCCGTTGTCATCGGCTGACGGGTTTCCGTCTTTCGTAGACCCGTCGTCTTGAACCCCCGTCGTGGGCTTGGCCCGCGGACCGCGCCTGCGTCCGCGACCGGCGCGCGGCGGCGTTCCTGTATGACAACGGACCGAAATCGTGAACATTTCCCGCGACCAGCAGCGCGTGCTCCACGCGCTCGCGCAAGGCGCCATAATTCGTTATGAGCGCGATGCGAAAGGAAAGATTGCCGAGATCGAGTGTGTAACCCGCGAAGGCTGGCTTTTGACCAACTGCACCATGGCGGTGTTCCGCGCGCTGAAGCGCAAGGGCCTGATCGCCTCGCAGAACAGTCGACCCTATCGCATCACACGCAAGGGTCTTGGCGCCGTCAGGCCCCAGATCGACAACCGCTGACCGGTGTTTTGCGTTGAGGACACGGCGGGCCGGGCGCAGTATTCGTATGCGCCTGGCCGGCCGCCTCTTGCGACAAGGACCATGGAAGGATCACCGTGATGGCCGCAGCCTCTTCCCTACATCCGGACGTCGACAACGGGCTGACCAAGGGCAACGAGAGCTTTCGGGGCGGTACGCTTGTTTGTCACTGCGCAACCGATGCCGTTGAGGTCGTGGTCGCGAGTCAGGTGGCCCATAATCATCTAAGCGGCTGCACGACGAGTTGGAGGCCGCCGGGCGCGCTCTTTTCGATGGTCGCCATGGTGGCGCGTGACGATGTGACGGTGACAAAGAACGGCGACAAGCTTGCCGTCGTCGATCCCGAGGCCGCTATCCAGCGCTACGCTTGCAAAGCGTGCGGCGTGCATATGCTTGGTCGCATCGAGGAAGAGAACCACCCCTTCTTCGGGCTGGACTTCGTCCATACCGAGTTGTCGGGTGAGACCGGCTGGCAAGCACCGCAGTTCGCGGGTTATGTGTCGTCGATCATCGAAGCCGGCACGGACCCCGATGACATGCCGACCATCAGACAGCGGCTCCGTGATCTGGGCCTTGAGCCCTATGACTGTCTATCGCCGGCCTTGATGGACGCCATCGCGATCCACAACGCCAACACCGCCGCTGCGGCGCAATAGCCCACCCTGAAACGACCGCGTTGGCCATCCGCCTGCCTTCCGGTAAAGGTGGGGCATGGCGAAAGTAAAAAACGGCAACAAGAAACGCCCGCCCAGGCGGCGCATGCGGCTGTGGCAGCGGCTGCTTGTCATGCTGTTCGCCGTGGTCGTCGTTCTGCCGGTTCTGCTGATTGCCTTGTTTGCCGCCGTGCCGCCGCCGGTGACGCCCTTGATGCTGATCCGCCAGTCTGAAGGCTATGGGATCGACAAGCAGTGGGTCGCGCTTGACGACATCTCAACCAACCTGCCGGCCGCCGTGATCGCGGCCGAGGACAACAACTTCTGCATTCACCGCGGTTTCGATTGGGATCAGATCGAAAAAGCGGTTGCGACCTATCAGGACGGCGGCAACTTGCGCGGCGCCAGCACGATCACGCAACAGACGGCGAAGAACCTCTTCTTGTGGCCGGCGCGCAGCTTCATCCGCAAGGGTATCGAGGCCTGGCTCGCGGTCCTGATCGACCTCCTTTGGAGCAAGCAGCGCATCCTGGAGGTCTACCTGAACATCGTCGAGTGGTCGGGCGGCGTCTACGGCGCCGAAGCGGCGGCCCAGCATTACTTCGGCAAGTCGGCGGCCAATCTGAGCCAGCGCGAGGCCGCCCTGCTCGCGACGGTCCTGCCCAACCCGCTCAACCGTTCGGCGTCGAACCCGACATCAAGCCAGGTAAGCCACGCCGATGTGCTACAGCGCCGCATCGGCCAGCTCGGTCCTCTGCTGGATTGTTATTGAAAACACGGCATTAACACGCAAACCGACATCATACGTTGTCGTTGACACGTCAAGATGCATCGCTACCTAATAGGTCAACCATTCGGAGTGGGCCGCCATGGCGATCAAGAGGTGCCTCCTCTCACTAGTCTGCACGATTGGGTTGGCTGCATGCGCCGGCACGTCGGGTACCGGAGCATCGGGCCAGCAGTCGACGTGGCCGGATCCCCGAGTAGCTGACGCCCAAGAAGATGGTCGAGATCAGTTTGGCACGTACGACTACGTCGAGACTTTCGAGGTGGACGGCACCACCGTACACGCCTATGCGTACGATCGACTCGTTGGCCCATATGGTCGGATACACGCATTCTGGATCATGTCACCCGAAGGCATGGGCACCAGCACGATTTCTCAAGGCTCCTACGACTTCACGACCGATGTTTCGCGCGAGCTGGGCGAGATAGGCCAAAATCAGCGGCTCTATCATGTCGACATGTATCGGGTCGTTGGTGAGTTGAACACGCACTCAACTCTCGGCATGACCCTTGGACCGATCAGTTACGATGATATGAAGCGGATCGTAACCGAGTACTTAGAGAAACAGGGGCAATGACTACCCTCTGAACCAATGACTACAAACCGGGTGCAGAGTGAGAAGCGAAGGAAAGAGGACACTGGAGGCTCGTTTTGGATCGTGAACAAGCTACTCCCGCGATAATTGTAAGCGACGATGTCGTGCCGCCTGGCGCGCCGTGGAGTGGCGTGGTCGAGGCGGGCGCATGCCTGCGTATCGTCGATCTGGAGGGTCACCAGGGCGTCGACTTCCTGTGCTACAACGCGGATGATCCGAGCGAGCGCTATAACGCGCCGAACACGGTGAAGGCCTCCGGCAACATCACGCTGAACACCGGCACCGTGCTCTATTCCGACCGGGCGCGCGCCATGATGACGGTCGCCGACGACACCTGCGGCGGTCACGACACGATCGGCGGCTGCTGTTCGTCATGGAGCAACGCCATGCTGTATGGCGTCGAGGGCGTGCCCGGCTGCCGCGAGAACTTTTTGAAGGCGATCGAGCCCCACGGGCTCGGCTGGCGCGACGTGGTGCCCAACATCAACTTCTTCTGTTCCGTGCCGGTCGGCACCGACGGTGCGCTCGTACCCGGTGTCTTCGCCACCAGCCGGTCGACGGCCGGCGACTATGTCGAACTGACCGCCGCCATGCGCGTGCTGGTGGCGATATCGAACTGTCCGCAGGTCAACAACCCATGCAACGATGGCGCGCCGACACCGATCCGCGTGATCGTGCACGGAGGATGACTGAATGATAGCATCGAACAGCAGCCGTGGTGTCGCCCGCCTGGGTGTCGTTGTGCCGGTATCCAACACCAATCTGGAGCCGGACATGGTCATGCTGCGGCCCGATGGTGTGTCACTGCATTTCGCGCGCGCCGGCGGTTACGACATCGATGAGGTTCCCGACTCCGAACAGATGCGGAAGTTCGCCGATGCCACGCTGGACGAGGTCGTCGACGGTCTCAAAGCCGCGCTCGCCGACATGATCGTCTATGGCTGCACATCGGCGACCCTGTCGCACGGGCCGGCCTATGACCGGGCCTTTGTCGAACGGATCGAGGCGCGCGCCGGGGTGCCGGCGACGACGGCGGCCAGCGCCGTCGTCGAGGCGGCGCGAGATCTTGGCGTCACGAAGGTCGGCTTCTGCTCGCCCTATACCGAACAGCTTAACGCCGAAGCCGCCGCCTTTCTGGGCGCGTGCGGCATCGAGGTGGTGAGCGATGCCTATGTCGGTGAGGATCTCGGCAACTATGGTCAAAGCGCGCTGACGCCCGATGACGTGTTGACGCTTGCCTGCCGCGCCGACAGCGCGGGTGCCGAAGCCATCGTCCTGTCGTGCACCGATATGCGCGCGGTGGAGGCGATCGACGCCTTGGAGGCCCGCTTGCAAAAGCCGGTCATCACCAGCAACCAGGCACTGGTCCATACGGCGCGGAAGCACCTTGGCCTGGAGGGCCGGGTCCCCGGCGCGCTCGGCGCCACGGCCACCGACAAGGTCCGCGCGGCCGAATAACGCCGCGGCCGGCCTTGGCGCTGGAAACCGCCGCATCAATCGGCGATGATCGGGCGTCAGGCTAACGCCTGTTGCCGCCACCTGAGCAACCGTGGTGATGGTCTTCGTCTGGCACATGTGATGATGGCAGGCAGGCGGCCAACCCTTGGATCTACCCGCAAACACGGCATCCGCGATTGACAGCATGACGCCTCTTCCCGACGGCCTGCGCCTAGCGACTTGGAACATTCATTCAGGCATCGGCAGCGACGAGCGCATGGATATGGACCGCGTGGTGTCGGTGATCGAGACGATCGCACCGGACATCATCGGTCTGCAGGAAGTCGGCTGGCACCGGTCACACCATTCAAAGGTCGATCAGTTCGCCTTTTTGCGGGAGAAGACCGGCTATCACGTGGTCGAGGGCCTGTCGCGCGATCCCCTGCGCTCGCAGTTCGGCAACGCGCTCTTGACGCGCTTCCCGGTGACAAGCCGGCGATGGGTCGACCTGAAGGTACTGGGCCACCCGCCCCGCGCCGCGGTCGCCGGCGAGATCGGTGACAAGACGCGGCAGGTCTGCGCCGTCGTCACCCATTTCGGTCTGACACCGCCGGAGCGTGAAATGCAGGCGCGCCGGCTGCTGGATGTCTTTGCGCCCGAGACCAACGGATCCCCGCCCACGGTGATCCTGGGCGACTTCAACATGGTGCGTGAATCGACACGGGCGTCCAGGCTCCTGGGCGAACATTTCTCGACCTGCGTCGCGGCGCCAACCTACCCGTCCTGGCGTCCGGTGCTGCCGCTGGACAGGATCTATCTTTCCGCCCATTGGAAGGTGCGCGAGGCCCGGGTGATCGACACCGATGCGGTCAGCAACGTTTCCGATCACCTTCCGCTTGTCGCCGATGTCGAGCTTGTGTCTCAGCCGGCCGAGGTCACAGCAGCGGACTTGCCAGCCTGAGCGTGTTCTCAACGAGCTGTTGTCCGACGGACCGCTTGGCCCATTCCACCTGATCGAGTTTGTCCGATGCGGCGATGTAACTCTCCTGCAGAGCGCCAAGCTGTTCGGCAAACTCCGCGCCATAGATGAAGAGCGCGACCTCATAGTTCAGCCACAGGCTGCGGTAGTCGAAGTTGGCGGTGCCGAACATCGACATCGTGCCGTCGGCCATGATCGACTTCGTGTGCAACAGACCGTCGCGGAACAGGCGGATCTCGACACCCATCTCGAGCAGGTCGTCGTAATAGGACCGGCTGGCGTGGCGCGCCCAGAAGGAGTCGACGACTTCGGGCACGATCAAGGTGACCTTGACGCCGCGGCCGGCGGCACCGCGCAGCGCCAACAGCATCGGCGGGTCGGGGATCAGGTAGGGCGTCGTCAAGACCAGGCGGTGGTGCGCCGCGTTGATGAGCGCCAGCAACATTTGCAACAGACCGTCTTTGGATTCAACCGGGCCGGACGCGACGACCTGAACATCGGTCGGCCCGTTCGGCTCGACGAGCTTGAGCTGCGCGTGCTCGATGATCTCATAGATCGACTCGCTGCTTTCCAACGCCCAGTCGCCGATCATGGTCGCGCCCAGCAACGGAGCCGCCGCGCCATCGAGCCGCACCATGGCGTCAACCCATTGGCCGACGCCCTCGTCCTGCTTGAAAAGGCGCGGATCGACCAGGTTCATGCTGCCGGTCCACGCCACGCGGCCGTCGACAACGACGATCTTGCGATGAAGACGAAGATCGGTGCGGCTGAAAAACGCGCGCAGCGGACCGACCGGCAGGGCGGGCAGGACGTCGATACCGGCCTCGCGCAGTTGCGCCGGTTGCACACCTGACAGCCAGGGTCGGCCGCCGATCGAGTCAACGAGGACACGGCAGACGACGCCGCGCTTGGCCGCGCGCAGCAGCGCGTCAAAGACCAGGTCGGCCGCGCCACCTTCCTGCCAAATGTAGAACTCGAGCAGGACGCTGGTCGCCGCGTCGTCGATATCGCGCGCGATCGTCTGCAGGATCTCTTCGGTGTTGGCGTAGAGCTTGAACTGGCTGCCGCGCACCGTGGGGCTGCCGGCGGTGTGGCGGCCCAGCCGGTCGAGCCGTTCGGCGGCCGGAGGATGACGCGACCAGTCGATGTCGGTCAAGCCATCGCCGATGGCAGCCTGACTAAGCTTGGCATAGTCCAGACGCAGCGCCGCGATCTTGCGGCCACGTCGCATGCCAACACGCCGCTCGCCGATCAGCAGATATACTATCGCGCCAATGAGGGGGACGGCGGCGACCAGGATCAACCACGCCAGCCCGACGCCAGTTGTCGGCCGCGACATGATCACGCGAATGGCTATCGCGATCGCAATCGCGGCCAGAATAAGCAGAACCAGAGGGCCCGAAGCGGGAAAGAATTCGACCACGCCGCATAGTGCTCGACCGCCGGTGGCCAATCAAGGCCGGCACAGCAGCGTTTCAACCATCGATAGAGGCCAGTAGTATGGTTGCCAGGGGGCAGTGCCGCGCGGGGAGCGAGGGGTAGCTATCATGGCGGAGAAGACGTCAAAGGCGACGGAAGACGCGCTTAAACAGTGGGCGGCGTCGAAGAAGGGCCTGACCAGCGACGAGGCGCAGAAGCGGCTCGCCCAATACGGCCCCAACGCGATCACCGCCAAGGAAGAGAGTCTCTTGAAGAAGCTGCTTGGCTACTTCTGGGGACCCATCCCCTGGATGATCGAGGTCGCCGCCCTGCTCTCACTTGTGGTGCAGCACTGGATCGACTTCGCCATCATCATGGTGCTGCTGATCTATAACGCCGGCATCGGGTTCTGGCAGGAACGCAAGGCGGCCAACGCGCTTGCCGCGCTGAAGAAGGGCCTGGCGCCGAAAGCCCATGTCGAGCGCGACGGCGCGTGGTCGACCATCGACGCGGCGGATCTGGTGCCCGGCGACGTGGTGCGCCTGCGCCTGGGCGAGATCGTGCCCGCCGATGTCGCGCTGGTCGACGGCGACTATATCAGCATCGACCAGTCGGCACTGACCGGCGAGTCCCTGCCGGTCAACAAAAAGGTCGGCGAGAGCGCCTATTCCGGCAGCATCGCCAAACAGGGCGAAATGATCGCCGTCGTGACGGGCACCGGGTCCAACACGTTCTTCGGCCGCACAGCCAAGCTGGTCGCCGGCGCGGGCGCCAAGTCGCATTCGCAACAGGCGGTGATGCGCATCGGCGACTTTCTGATCGTCATGGCGATCGGACTGAGCATCCTCTTGATCGGCTTCGAACTCTACCGCGACATCGTAGTGCAGGACGCCTGGCACTGGAGCGATGCGGTCAAGATCCTGCAGTTCGTGCTTATCCTGGTCATCGCCTCGATCCCCGTCGCCATGCCGGCCGTGCTGTCGGTCACCATGGCGCTGGGCGCGCTGGCGCTGTCGAAAAGGAAAGCTATCGTCTCGCGCCTGGAAGGCATCGAGGAGATGGCCGGTGTCGACATCCTGTGTTCCGACAAGACGGGAACGCTGACCAAGAACCAGCTGACCCTGGGCGACCCTGTGGTGTTCGGCGATGCGACGCCGGAGGCCTGCGTCCTGGCCGGCGCCTTGGCGTCGAAGAAGGAGAATGACGACGCCATCGACCTAGCGGTTATCGCCGGCGTCAAGGACCCGTCGACCTTGTCCGGCTACACCCAGACCGACTTCACACCGTTCGATCCCGTGCACAAGAGAACGCAGGCGACGGTGACCGATGCCGGAGGCAACAAGGAAATGGTCACCAAGGGCGCGCCTCAGGTAATCACCGCCATGGCGAAACTGGACAAGGCGACCGAGGAGAAAGCTCAGCACGCGGTCGACGCCATGGCAGCAAAGGGCTATCGCGCCTTGGGCGTGGCATCGTCGAAGGACGGCGGTTCGACCTGGACGTTCCTGGGCATCCTGCCGCTCTTTGACCCGCCGCGCGATGATTCGAAGGAAACGATCCGTCAAGCGCAAGAGCACGGCCTGGAGGTCAAGATGGTAACCGGCGACGATGTCGCCATCGCCAGCGAGATCGCCGGGCAGTTGGGCATGGGAACACACATCCAGGCCGCCAACGATCTGTTCAAGGAAGGCAGCGACCCCGACCACGTGTCGGACCAGACGGCCGAAGCGATCGAGAAAGCCGAGGGGTTCGCGCGCGTCTTCCCCGAGCACAAGTACGGCATCGTCAAGGCACTACAGCGCCGCGGCCATATCGTCGCGATGACCGGTGACGGCGTGAACGACGCGCCGGCGTTGAAACAGGCCGATTGCGGCATCGCGGTCAGTGGCGCGACCGACGCAGCTCGCGCGGCGGCGGCGCTGATCCTGACCGCACCGGGTCTCTCCGTCATCATCACGGCGATCGAGGAAGCGCGGCAGATCTTTGAGCGCATCATGAGCTACACGATCTATCGGATCGCCATGACCATCGACATCATGTTCGTGGTCGTGCTGGCGACGATCTTCTTCGACTTCCGCCCGCTGACCGCCGTCATGATCATCGCGCTGGCGCTGCTTGACGACATCCCGATCATGACAATCGCGTATGACAACACGCGCATCGACAAGAAACCGGTGCGCTGGGAGATACGCCGCGTCCTCCTGTGTTCATCGGTCATGGGCATCCTTGCCGTCGCCCAGAGTTTCGGCCTGCTGCTGATCGGCATGGCGTGGATGAACGACGCCGATCTGCAGGCGTGGATACCGATGGATCAGGCGCATCTGCAGACGGCCGTGTTTCTTCAGTTGGTCGCGGGCGGGCACCTGATGCTGTTCGTGACGCGCACCAAGGGATTCTTCCTGTCGCCACCTTTGCCCAGCATGACGCTGTTCGGCGCCATCTTCGGCACCCAGGTCTTCGCCGTCTTGATGTGCGGTTTCGGTTGGTTGATGCCGGCCCTGCCGTGGACGGTGATCGCGCTGGTCTGGGCCTATGTCATCGTCTGGATGTTCATCCTGGACGTCGCAAAGCTCGGCCTCTACCGGCTGCTTGAGAACCGGGCGCGCCACCGCAGCAAACATCTGGAGACAGTCAGCCAGCCGCTTCACCCGAACGCGCAACCCTGACCGGAGACAACCATGGACTACGCCAAACAGTTCATCGTCAAGCCGGGCAGCAAGGTCGATCTCGGCAAGATCGACGCCGGCTACAAGGACAGCCACGAGTCACACGAAGAGGCGACGCCGGAGATCGAGGCCTATCGCGACAAGCTGCGTGATCTCCAGTTCCGTCTCTATGCCGAGGAAAAACGCTCGCTGCTGATCTGCCTGCAGGCGCTGGACGCCGCGGGCAAGGACGGCACCGTCAATCACGTGCTGAGCGCGATGAACCCGCAAGGCTGCCGCGCCTATGGCTTCAAACAGCCGAGCGCTCAAGAACTGGCCCATGACTTCCTGTGGCGCATCCACAAGGCGGCACCGGCCAAGGGCGAGGTCGCGATCTTCAACCGCTCGCACTATGAGGACGTGCTGGTGGTGCGCGTCCATGACCTCGTGCCGAAATCGGTATGGTCAAAACGCTACGATCTGATCAACGACTTCGAGCAGCTGCTGGTCGACAACGGCACCCATGTCGTCAAGTTCTTCCTGCACATCAGCGAGGACGAGCAGCTGCGCCGCTTCAAACAACGTATCGACGACCCCGCGCGCAACTGGAAGATCAGCGACGCCGACTATAGGGAACGCAGCTATTGGACGGACTATCAGACGGCGTACGAAGAAGCCTTGAGCAAGTGCAGCACCGAGCACGCGCCCTGGTACGTCATTCCCGCCAACCACAAGTGGTTCCGCAATCTGGCGGTCTCGGAGATCATCGTGAAGACGCTTGATGCGATGGATCCGAAGATTCCGGCGCCAAGCGTCGACCTGGACGCGATCAAGAAGCAGTATCACGCAGCCGAGGTCGCCGAAAAAGACGGCAAGGTGTGAGGGCGGTGCGGTTCGAATGTCGGCGCAGCCCCCCTCACCCAGCTTCGGCCCGAGCTAGGCCAATCCTTGACCTCGCTCTTATCTACAAATCGGAGGCCGATTCACGACCCACATCGTTCGATGTGGGTCGATCGGACTCCGTGACGCTGCCGCACCCAAGCCTCCACATCCCTCTCCCTCGCCGGGGAGAGGGAAACGCGAAGCCCCCTCTCCCCTTGAGGGAGAGGGCGGGGGTGAGGGGCCGCGCGCGACAGCGCGCAAAGAAAACACCATGACCATCATCATCGTCGTCTTTGTCGTCGTTTATGTCGGCATGATCTTCGGCAGCCTGCCGGGGTTGAAGGTAGACCGTTCGGCGATCGCGCTGATCGGCGCAATCGCGCTTCTGGCCACCGGCGTCATGACCCGCGAGCAGGCTGGCGCGTCGATCAACTTCTCGACCATCGGCCTGTTGTTCGGCCTGATGATCGTCTCGGCGAACTTCGATCTGTCGGGTCTATACTCGGCGCTCGCCGATCGCATCGGCGCGCTAACTCTGGGGCCGCGCGCCTTTCTGGCGGTGGTTGTCGGCCTGGCAGGCGTCATGTCGGCGCTGTTGACGAACGATGTCGTCGCCGTGGCGCTGGCGCCGGTCCTGCTGGGCTACTGCATCGACCGCAAGCTGAACCCTGTCCCGTTTCTGCTGGCGCTTGCCTGCGGCACCAATGTCGGTTCGATCGCAACCATCATCGGTAGCCCACAGAACATGCTGATCGGTGAGCATTTCGATCTCTCGTTCACCGCCTTCATGGGCTACACGGCCGTGCCAGCGCTTGTCTCCATGGTCATCGTGTGGGCGGTGATCGACTGGCAGTTCAAACACGACTGGGATCTGCCGGACCACGTCAAGGCGAAGCCCCTGAAGCACCGTCACTTCCGAAAAGGCGAAGCCATAAAGGGCACGGTGATCACCGCCATCGTGGTCGGGCTCTTCATCATCACCGACTGGCCGCGCGATCTGATCGCGCTGGCCGCGGGCGCCATCTTGCTGGCCAACGCGCACTTCGCTTCACACAAGATGCTGCACCGGATCGACTGGCAGCTTCTGGTCCTGTTTATCGGCCTCTTTGTCGTCAACGGCGCGCTGCAGCTGACCGGTCTGCCGCAGGCCTGGATCACCGATATGCGGTCAGCCGGCATTGACCTGACGGACCCCGCCATCATCTTCGTCGTGACGGCGGTGCTGAGCGACATCGTGTCGAACGTGCCCAGCATCATGCTGCTGCTGCCGTTCGCCGAGGACGCCAGCCTGGGCCCGGTCATGGCGATTGCCAGCGGCTTGTCGAGCAACCTGGTCGTCGTCGGCAGCCTGGCCAGCATCATCGTGGTCGACGCGGCGGCACGACGCGGCATGACGATCTCATTCCGGGCTTTCGCGCGGACCGGCGTGCCGATCACGCTCGCGACCCTGCTGGCCGGCGCCGGCTGGCTGTGGTTCGTCAGCGCAGTCGGCTAGAGCGGATCGTGGCTAAGTGGAACCGGTTGACGGTTCCACTTAGCCACGTGAACCCGCTCCATTTGTATGAGTAGAGCAGATTCATCTGCTCTAGGACGTCGCCTGGGCGAAGGCGGTCTTGCCGCGCGCGATCTCGGCCTCTTCAGCGGTTGTCAGCGGGCGCGGCTCGAGCCAGCCGTGGTAACCGGCGATGTGACCGGCGAGCGGCAGGGAAACATCGACATGGAAGTTGAAGCGGCCTTCCTCGACCGACTCGTAGGCGTCCGAGCGCGGCGCCAGCATCATCGGCATGGCGATACCGAACAGCGACCAGCGGCGCACGACGATGCGGAGGCGGCCGTCGGCGACCGCCAAACCCAGACCGACGGTTATGGCGCCAAACCGTTCGTTGACCAGGTAAGCCGAGCGGCCGCGCCCTTGTGACTGCACGCTTTCGAACGTCTGGCCGGCGAAGTCGCGGCGCCAGGTCTCCTGGCCGTCTTCGCCGGCGAACGTCACCTTGACTGGCATGTCGTCGCCGGCATCGGGGAAGCCGATCACGCGCCCGGCCAGACGCGCGAGAAACCCCGTGCCGCGCGTGACGCGTGCCCTGCCCTCCGCGACCATGGTGCCGTCGAGATCGTGCATCCCGCGGATCGGCGCTGGCAGATCGTCCCAGGCGCTGCCCAGGAGGCGGCGATAGAGCGGCTGCTGGGCGGTCGAGGGGCCCTCGTCGCGCACGCCCCAGCGCATGGAGAACCGTTCGAAGAGCGCTTCGTAATCCGCCAAGTCGACATCGTCGATCGCGGGACGGGCGCCCGGTTCAGGTATCCTTCCGGCAAGGCAGCGGCGCACGACCGCGGCGACCGCCATGGCCGGGATGAAGGGGCCGTGATCGTCTTCGGCGATCAGGTGCCAGGTGCGCTCGGTGCGCGTGCCGTCTTCGCCGCGCCCGGCGATAGCGACGAACATGCCGCTGCGGTCCTCGCCCCAGCGCAGCCACGACGCCAAGCGCGCGATGATCGGCGCGAACAGTTTGAGCGATGGCAAAAGACGAAAGCGCACGAGGTTGGCGGCGATGTTGAAGCCGCGCTGTGGCAGATCGGGGCCCGGCGAAAAGCCGAACCAGATCGCCTTGAGGCCATGCCACTGCAACAGCATGAGCTGGTTGTCGGGCACGTCGACCAGCGAGAACAGCCGGTTCTTCAGCGGCAGCACACCCGGCGGCGCGATGGTCGAGCGGCGGGTTTCGGCGAGCGCATAGCCGGTCACGGGCTGGCCGCGATAAACGAGCTCGATCGGCTTGCCCGCATAGGAGATACCGGCAATGACGACGTTCTTGCCGAGCGTCGCATGGGGGGACGGCGCGATGCCGGCGGTGATCGTCTCGACCCGCGGCATCGGCTCGGTCAGGTGACGCATGACCGCCGCCGACAGCGTCGGATAGGAACTGGCGCCGGTCAGCGCAAAACAGCCGTGTTCGCGTGCCACGTCGTTGAACTGGCCGATGCCCAGGACAAAGGCCGAAGCATCCGCCAGGTCGATATAGTTGACGCCGCCGCCGATGCAGGCGCGGACGAGCTTATAGACGTCGCCGGGGTAGTCCTGGAACGGGCCGGACGCATCGACCACGAGATCGGGGTCAAGGGCGCCGAGCGCGCCGATAATGTCGCCATCGCGGTCGAAAACCACAGGCTCCGCATCGGCGCCCGTCAAATGGGTGTCGCAGAAGGCGCGCGCCTTGGCGATGTTGCGGCCGGCGATCAGCAGCCTGACCCCGGGCTCGACGGCCACAAGCCGCGACAGCCGGCCGCCGAACGTGCCGTAACCCCCGACGATCATGACCGTCAGCTTGGTATCGCTCATGCCAGGAACCGGTCGCGGTAATCGTTGTCGACGAGGTAACAGACCTCGCGCCGGCCGAACAGCCGGAAACGGTTGCGCGCCACGAGGTCGTAGAGCCCGTCGCGCCAAGCGCGCGGCAGGACGGCGAACGCGATCGCAAGCGACCACGGAAAGCCAAGTCCCTTGGCCATGCGGATCGACCCTTCCGACTTGAACCAGGCGCGCCCATCCTCGATCAGGATGTTGGTCTCGTAGTTCTCGGGGTCGAGGCCCAAGTGGCGGTAGAGCGCATCACCCAACGGCGACTGCGCCGGCAGCAGCCGGTAGCGCCCTTGTCGGTCGTGCTTCAGCACGAATCGTGCCCAGCGCGAGCACAGGACGCAGTGACCGTCGAAAACGATGATCGGCCTGTCATCGGCGAATTCCGGGACCGCGGGATCGTCGCGGTAGGCGTAAGGCGCGATCATGGCGCGGGACCATAGCACGATCGCCGACCAGTCCGCGACGCGATGGACGGCGCGCGCAAAGCAACGCACAATCGGCGCGAAACCAGCCGTGGACATAGGGAACCGTTATGGACCTGGACGATCTGAAGCTCGAACTGAACAGGCTGTTGTCGGGTGTCGAACATCGCCCGGAAGACCGCCATGAACTGCACATGATGCTGCAGGAAAAACTCGGCGAGATGCGCGCCATGGGCATGCCGATCCCCGACGACCTGTTGCGTTTCGAGGCCGAGCTGGAAGAGGCCGAGGATGCGGAGGGAACGGAGGAGAAGCGCTGAGGACGGACCTGCCTAGTCGTCCAGTTCGGGATACGCCAGACCGGGATAGATGGCCAAACGCTCTCGTGCCAGGCGTTCTGCTTCGGCGACGTCCTCATCCGTCATCTGCCGTGCCAGATAGGTACGCCTAAACCGCACATGCTCAACGCCCTGGGCGACGGCCAAACTCATCCACATGAGTGCCTGGACCTTGTCCTTTGGTACGCCTAAACCCAGCTCGTAGTTGACTCCGAGCGACGCCTGCGCCTCGGCATGACCTTGTTCAGCAGCTTGGCGATACAACACGACCGCTTTTTCCCGATCTTCCGGAATGCCGACGCCAAGGTCATGCATGTAACCCAGATTGAACTGACCACCGGGGTGACCCTGGTCAGCGGCGCGCAGGAACCAATAGGCGGCTTCGGGATCGTCCTTTTCGACGCCTTCTCCGGCCAGGTACATCTCACCTAGAAAAACCTGCGCTTCGGGAACTCCTTGCTCGGCGGCCAAACGAAGCATTTGCGCGGCCGCTTCATCGTTCTCGTCGACGCCGAGGCCGTGCCGGTACATCAGTCCCAAGCTGCCCATCGCTTCGGGCAAGCCTTGCTGTGCCGCCAACCCATACCACTTGACGGCTTCAACGTAGTCGCGTGCGACGCCAAGCCCTTCGTAGTGGAAGTAGCCGACAAAGAACTGCGAACGCGCGTCGCCCTGTTCGGCCAGTGGACGCCAGATCTCGTACGCGGCTTGGTAATCGCCTCGCTCAAACGCCGGAATGCCATCGCCGAAGTCTGCTTTCACCGGTTCGGTCGCGAGGATGACTGTTAGAGCAAGTACGAGGCGCCTCATTCGTGAAACCCCAACAAACCTTCGGACCACCTCTCGAATCACCATCGGCCGACCTGTTACTGCGCGGTCTGCTGCAGGCACAACTGCGCTGCATCGGACATCTTCTTGTTGGACGCGACGATCTCCAGATCACTGGCGCCCGCCGACTTCTGCTCAAGAACGGCCGCGGTTACCGCCAGATACTCCTGGCGCGTCATCGTGACACGAATCTCTTCGATGACACACTTGCAGTACTGTCTCATAAACGCTGTGTCGCCAGCGGCAATACAGCTGGCATAGTCTTGTTCGAGCCAGGCTGGCGGAATCGGTTCCGCATGGGCATGGATCACGACCGACAAGACAAGTCCGGCGGCGAGCGAAGGCAGTCTCAGTACCGTTGTGAGCTTCATCGGCTGATTCATCCCAATCAGATGTGCGTCCTATTGAGCAAGCGCCATAAAGAACGATAAACTACCACAGGTTGTCGTTTGGAGGCTATCTTGTGCCCGTAGCAGCGTCGAGAGGGGTGGTGGTTGTCACCTCGGGTTTGCTGTTTTGTCTTGCCGTACTTTGCACGGCCGCCTGCAGTCAGCCCGCGTTCGAGGCCGAAGAGGCCGAGCGCTTTACACACGGGGACGGCAGCGATGGCATCACAATCAAAGCTAGAGACTGCTTCTATTCGGCACTGATCTCCAAAACCGACTGCAGCTACAGCGACCCCGAGCCGCTTGCGGCGGAGTACTGTTCCGGCCTCGGCAAAACAGCCGAGCTCTATCACGTCACGGCGGACCGCAACTACTATGTCTACAAGTGCCTTTAGCGCCGGTGGTTCATCGCCGATATCGTCGACTGGGGCGCCCCGGCCTCTAGAACAAGCTGACCATTCTGGTCATCGACTGCCAGCGTTGCAGGCGTCGATGCCTAGCCTTCGTGTCGTGTTCAGCGACGGCGGGAACCAAGAGGTTTGAGCGCGTGGAGGAACCCTGATGGAAGCGCTCGGGTTGGCGTTCATTTTTTTGGGCTTCATGTGCGCCATTCCCGTTTTCTATTCGATGAAGGGCGTTCGCCGATTTTGGGGTGCAGACTTCAAAGACGCCAGGTCGAAGGTCGAAGACCGGCAGTGCACCGGGTGGCACATCAGAGATATTGAACATCAGACCTGGAAGGTCAGGTTGTTTCAACTGGGCGGTGCCTTTTGCACAGTTGGCGTTGTCCTTACATTGCTGTCGTTGTTCTAGGTGTGCGGAAAGGCGCGAAAGCTCGAGCTTCACGAAAACCAGCTTCAGAACAAGTTCACCTTCCTGGTCATCGACTGCCAGCGTTGCAAGCGCTCGCGCATGCCCTTTGGGTCGCGTTCGGCGACGGCGTGGACGAGGACGTTCAGCGCGGCGACCAGCGCGCCGGTGGATTCGAGCAGCAGGCCGCTGCGCGACGGTGCGTGGACGATGAGGTCGGTGTAGCTCTGCGCCCAGTGGCAGGACTCGTCGGAGACGACGACGAGATCGCGGCCGGCGTCACGGCACATCTGGCAGAGAACCGGCGCCTCACGCGCGTATGGCACGACGTCGACGACGATCAGGCAATCGGGTTTGCCGTCGCCGTCCGTCTGCGCAGCGCCGACCCATTCCGTCAGCATGCTGTCGTGGGCTGCAAGAAAACGTACGTCGTCGCGGGCGATCGCCAGCCGGCGCGAAAAGTCCTCGGCCGCGCCGCGCACCGACTGGAACCCGGTGACAAAGACGCTGCGGGCTTCGGCGACCGTCTCGACCAGACGCTCGGCGCGGTCGCCGGAGAATTGTTCGAAGACGGTGATAAGCGCCCTCACCTCGGAATCCAGCATGTCCTTCAGCGGGTCGTCGTCCAGCGTCGTGCTGCGCGCGAAGCCCAACTGGCCGGCGCTCTGGTCGGCCTGCATCTCGCGTTTGAGGCCGGGCATGCCGCGGTAGCCGAGCCGGCTTAAGAGGCGGCTGACCGTCACCTCGCTGGTGCCGGCCTTCATGGCGATCGACGCGCCGGTCTCGAAGCCCAGTTCGCCCGCGTTCAACAGAATGAACTGGGCGACCTTCGCCTCCTGGCGCGGCAGCGTCGGCATCAGCTCCTCGATCTGCGTGACGAAGCGCGGCTGGCTCGCCAATGGATGAGAGGAGAAGATTTCCTTCATGAAAGTAATCTTTCACTCATTGACTTTGGAAGAATACTTTCATAGCGTTTTGGACAAATCAACGGGTTTGGGCGGCTGCGTTTCCGCATCGGCGCCGCCGCTCACGACAACAACCGCGGCGCGGCATGGATGAGGGGAGACGAGGTATGAGCGATCCAACCAGAACGGCGGCAGCAGCTTTGAAGGGCGTTTTCGCCGGCGTGGCGGTGGCCGCGCTTGTCGCGGCCACGGCGCCCGAAGCCCGGGCCCAGGGCGAATTGAACGTCTATAACTGGGGCGACTACATCAACCCGGAGGTCCTGAAGCGCTTCGAGGACGAGACCGGCATCAAGGTCAACCTGGATACCTATGGCACCAACGAAGAGATGCTGGCCAAGATCCAGGCCGGCGCGACCGGTTACGACATCGTGTTCCCGTCGGTCCACATGCATGACATCATGTACAAGCTGGACCTCTTGTGGGAGAGCAACATCAACGAGAGCCCGGGCTTCGAGAACATCGATCCGGACTTCATCCGTGCCCAGACGGATCCCGATGGTTCGTGGTGCCTGCCCTATGCCTGGGGCACGGTCGGCATCATCTACAACAAGAACATCGTGCCGGAGGTGACGAGCTGGGAAGACTTCTTCGCCATCCCCGAGGAGCATGGCGGCAAAATCACCATGCTGGACGATCTGCGCGAGACCATCGGGGTCGGCCTGATCGTCAACGGCTATTCGGTCAACACAAACAATCCCGACGAGATCAAGGTCGCCGAGGATTACATCACCGAACGGCGCGACAACATTTCAGCCTTCACCTATGACGTGATCCCGCTGGTGCAGTCCGGCGATATCGCCGCCGCGCACTGGTATGTCGGCGCCATGTACGCGGTGCTGCAGGATCCCGATAACCTGGGCTATGTCATCCCGTCGGAAGGCGCGACGATGTATCAGGAAGACATCTGCGTTCTTGAATCCGCGCCCAACAAGGAGAACGCGGTCAAGTTCATGGAGTTCTACCTGCAGCCCGAAATCCCGGTGCTGAACGTGGAACAGCAGCTGAACGGCACGCCCAATATGGTGTCGCGCGAGATGCTGCCGGAGGAGTTCAAGAGCCACCCCGGCATGAACCCCTCCCAGGAGGTGATGGCCAAGCTGCAGATCTTTGAGGATCTGGGCGAGGACCTGAAACTCTACGACCGGGCGTGGACGAGGATCCGCACCCAGTAATCCCAGAAACTGCGGGCGGGGGCCGCCATGCTTGCGGCACCCGTCCGGCTTCGTCATCCTTGGCACTGCTTGGGCAGTTGGGGCGTCTGATCATCCCATGCTTGTTGTCATCTCCGAAGCGGTCAAGCGGTTCGCCGCGCCGGAAGGCGGCTTCATCAACGCGCTCGATGCCGTTTCGTTGGATGTCGGCGACAGCGAGTTCGTGACGCTCCTGGGCCCGTCGGGCTGCGGCAAGACCACCCTGCTTCGCGCCATCAGCGGCTTCGAGGATCTGGATTCCGGCTCCATCACCATCGACGGCCAGGCGATGGAACACGTGCCGCCGCACAAGCGCCCGGTCAACACGGTCTTTCAGAACTACGCCCTCTTTCCGCATCTTTCCGTCGGCGACAACATCACCTATGGGCTGGAGGTCACCGGTTGTCCCAAGCCCGAACGCAAGAAACGTATGGCGGACGCACTCGAGCTGGTCGGGCTGGGCGGGTTCGAGCGGCGCAAACCGCGCCAGCTTTCCGGCGGCCAGCAACAGCGCGTCGCCCTGGCGCGCGCCATCGTCAACCGGCCTAAGCTGCTGTTGCTCGACGAGCCGTTGTCGGCGCTGGACCGCAAGCTGCGCCAGACCATGCAGCTTGAGCTGAAGAACATCCAGGACGAGCTCGGCATCTCCTTCGTCTTCGTGACCCACGATCAGGAAGAAGCGCTGACCATGTCGGACCGCATCATCGTGATGGACCACGGGCGGGTGCAGCAGATGGGCACGCCGACAGAGATCTATGACGCGCCGGCCTCGATCTTCGTCGCCCAGTTCATCGGCGAGAGCAACCTGTTCGAAGGCAAGGTCTCGCGCGACGGCAACGCGGTGATGGTGGAGACCGAACACGGCCTGCGCCTTTTCGCCACCGACAGCGCGGGCGCTCTGACAAACGGCGGGCGCGCGACGGTCCTGATTCGTCCGGAGGACCTGGACCTCGCCAAGGACGACGATACGGGCGGCAGCGATCACGCGCTGATCGACGCGACGCTGATGCAGACAGTCTTTGTCGGTTCCGACTTCCAGGTCGTCGCCGAGACGGCGGACGGTCAGGAGATCAAGGCGACGATCCGCGATCCCTCGCGCAGTCTTTCGTCCCGCCTGACCCACGGCGCGCCGGTGCGTTTCCGCTATCGTCATGACGCGGCGCGCCTGTTGCCGGCGGATCAGGTGTCATGAACGGCAGCGCGCGCGGGCGCCGCCGCGGCGACCTGATGCGCCTTCTGGCGCCGGTCACGATCTTTCTCGGCATCTTCTTTCTGGCGCCGCTCTCGATCCTGTTCGTGTATGCCTTTCTGGAGCCGGGCCTTTATGGCGGCGTCTCCTGGAACTTCTATCACCAGAACTTCGGGCGCATCCTGGGCTGGGCCGACGGCGTCTATGAGGAATACGACCCCGTCTATATCCAGATCTTTCTGCGCTCGGTGCGCCTGGCGCTGACCACCGTCTTCGGGTGTCTGATCATTTGCTATCCCGCCGCGCTATGGGTGAGCCGCCTGCCCGACCGCTGGAAGTCGTTCTGCATCTTCCTGATCACGCTGCCCTTCTTCGCGAGCCTGGTCGTGCGCCTGTTCGCCTGGATGCTGATCCTGAAGCCGAGCGGCTGGATCAACGAGACGCTGCTCGCTTTGAGCCTGATCACCGAACCCTTCGACATGTTGTTCACCGAAGGCGCGGTCATCGTCGGCATGATCTATGTCTTGATCCCCTTCATGTTTCTGCCGCTCTATGCCAGCCTCGAAAAACTGGACCGGAGCCTGATCGAGGCGTCGAGCGATCTGGGCGCCAACCGGCTCAAGACCTTCCTGCGCGTGACGCTGCCGCTGTCGCTGCCTGGCATCATCGGCGGCTCGATCATCGTCTTCATCCCGAGCCTCGGGAACTTCGTCGTGCCGGACCTTCTGGGCGGCGCCAAAGTGCTGATGATCGGCAATCTGATCGAGCAGCAATTCCTGATGGCGCGGAACTGGCCGTTCGGCTCCGCGCTCGCCATGATCGTGCTTGCCGCGGTCCTGATCTTCCTCTTGATCTATGTCTCCGTCGTCACGCGTTCGGAAGACACGCGCGGGCAGCAGGGCGTCTGACATGCTGGAGCGCCTGACATACCGGCTGACGCGGCTGAGCGGCAAAGTGCTGATGCTCTACGGCATCCTCTTCTTCTGCTTCATCTACGCGCCGATGCTGATCATCCTGGTCTATTCGTTCAACGCGAACCCCATCAACATGATGTCGTGGAGCGGGTTCACGTTTGACTGGTACCGCTCGATCTTCGGTCTCTCCAACAAGCTCACCGAGCAGGCGCTCTATATCGAGTCGACGGAGCAGCTGACCAACGCGGTGATGAACAGCCTGATCGTCGCGTTCACGACGACGGCAATCTCGACGGTGATCGGCACCATGACGGCGCTGGCGCTCGCGCGCTACCGGTTCAAGGTGAAGGCGTTCTACCGCATGCTCGTCTTCATGCCGATGATCATCCCCGACATCGTGCTGGGCCTGGCGCTGCTGATTTACTTCGTCACCATCGGCGTCAAGCTGGGGCTGACCACCATCATCATCGGCCACTGCACGTTCTTGGGCAGCTACGTCTTTATCGTGGTGAGCGCGCGGCTGGCCGGCATGGACCAGACCTATGAGGAGGCCTCCGCCGATCTGGGCGCCAACAGCTGGGTCACCTTCCGCCGCGTCACGCTCCCCTTGATCATGCCGGGCGTCATCGGCGGCGCATTGCTCGCCTTCATCATCTCGATGGACGATCTGGTCATCACCTACTTCATCGCCGGCGTCGACTCGACGACGCTGCCGGTCTTTATCTACGGCATGCTGCGCCGCGGCGTGAAACCGGAGATCAACGCCATCGCGACGCTGATGATCCTCTTCTCCCTGATCGTCGCATCCGCCGGGCTTTACTTCCGGTCGCGTTCGACGCGGTAGCGGGCGACAACCACTTCAAACGATCTCGAATACCTCGCCCGAGCCCGTGTCGCGGTAGTAATCCACCCGCTCGCCATTCCAGTGGTAATCGAGGTGGCGGCCCTGGAGCGGGTTGGTGGCGAGGTCGGGATAGAAAAGACCGGTGCACTCGCCGCCATCACACCGCACGCTGCGGTAGGCGACGCCGTCGGATCCCGCCCGGCGCAGGTCCGCGCCCACCACTTGGGCGGCGGTGTAGTCGTCGGGATCGTGTACATCGGCGGATGCCGCGTCGTCGGCACGCAGGTCGTGCAGTTCGCCGGCGACGTCGAGCACGATCTCGCGGAACTGGGAGGCCCAGCCGGCTGCCTCGTTGGTGCGCGCCATGAAGCGGCCATGGTGATAAACGGTCTCCAGCAGCGCGACCTCGAACCGGTCGCCGGCATAAAGCACGCCATAGGTGCCGTCGGTGAAGCGGCTGGGGCGGTCGGTGCTGATATGGGTGAAGGGCGCCATCAGATAGGTTGCGCCGACACCGCCGACGCGCCGGTCTTCGGGCACCAGATCGAGGTTGCCGATGGTTTCCATCAGGCGCGGGTTTGTCTTCTGCTCGGCGGAGATCAGCAGCGGCCAGTCGGCGGGATCGGCGATATCCTCAAAGAGGTCGATGGGCGGATGGCGGCTATTGATGATGCGCACGGCACCCGGCCACGAGACACGCGTCGTCGGGATCGTGTCCGTATCAATCACGTGTTGTTAGCCATCATGGGCCACGCACCGCGTCGAGATAGCGGCGCACGCGCATGAGATCGGTCATCTCGCCGCCCAGCATGACGTCGAGCGCGGTGCGCCCACCAAAGGCGTCGTTCGGCGCCTTGATCCAGCCATAGGCGCGCTGTGTCTCGCGGAAGGTAATGCGAAGTGCCTTGTGAATGCCCATGATGTTCGAGAGCCGCGCCCGCCCGTCGCGGCTGATGCGCCCCGGCCCTTCCGCTTTCCAGCGGCCATAGGTCCGGGGTTTGAGGTCGAGCAGGACGGCGGCCTCGTCGTCGGTCAGGCCCCAGCGGCGGAACAGATTGACCGCGGCGCGGAACATCGCGGCCGCCTCGTCGTCGGTGATCGGCGCGGGCACGAAGTCAGGCGCGCGGGTGTCGATGGGCTGTAGCTGGGCCATCACACAATCTCCTATATGGCACTATATAGGAATTTTCTCGCCAATTGGCAAGGTGACGGGTAGAACGGAGCGCGACGCGCCCGGGAGCCCGTGCTTTTCTTGTCGAAACAGGATGGCCGAAACAGGATGAATGCGATGAAGAAACTGCCCCTGGACCCCGCCGACCATGATCTGATCAAGGCGGCGCATGACGAGTTCGACAAGCCGACGTCCCATGACTGGCACGGCGTCTCTGCCGCGATCCGGCTGAAGTCAGGGTCGGTCGTCACCGGCCTGGTGCTGGAGGCTGAGGTGCCGGCGCTGACCGTGTGCGCCGAACCGATCACGATCGGCAAAGCGTTGGCCGATATCGCGAGTGATCCGGTTGTCTGCGTGGTCGCGACCCGGGAACGCGAGGAGAGCGACCACAAAGTCATACCGCCATGCGGACGGTGCCGGGAGTTCATCACCGACTACTGTCCCGAGGCCACGGTCATCGTGTTCGATGAGGCCGACGCTTGTCTCTATAAAGTCCCGGCCGGCGACCTGCTGCCGTTCAAGTATGTCGCCATGGCCTAGAGCGGATCGCGATTGATCGCGTCATTCCGCTCTCGATTGTCTCTAAGCAATCGGAAAGTCGTCGAGCGCCCTCGCCCAATCCTTCAGGCTTGCCACCATCTGTTTGGCCTCGTTCTTCGGCCGCGCCGTCGCGTCGCGCAGGACCGCATCGATGGCAAAGGTGAGGACGCGCATGCGCGCGATCTGTTCGGCGGTGGGTCGCGCCCCGCCGGCAAGGGCGGTCGCGCGATCGTGGACGACCTTGTTCATGACGTCCTGATCGTAGGCATGAAGCCGCGGAATGGAGCGGGCAGCGTTCAGGAGCTGTGACGCGCCAGGCTCCTGGAAGTAGATTTCAGCACGCGCGTCGATCATGGCGTCGATGGAGTCATCGTGCAGATGTTCCGTCTTCGCGTACCAGCGTTTCAGCAGCATCAGGAGAATGTCGTACTTGTCGGCGAAGTACTGATAGGCCGTGCCCACAGCCATGCCCGCCTCGCGCGCCGTCTTGTCGACCGAGAATCCATCGACTCCATCGCGTTCAAGAACACGGGCTGCGCCTTCGAGCAGGCGCTCAACGGTTTCCTGGGCGCGGTCTTGGCGCGGTTTTCTGCGCGATACGGATGATGCCATGGACGCGGGGATCCTCTCTGAAGCCGGGCGACGACGCCCTTAACCCACAGACGGGTCGTGTTGACAAACACGGTAGCATGGGCGATCTTTCCTGAATATGAGGAATTCCTCATATTCTTTGTCGCGCTAAGCTGAGGGAGAATTCGATCATGTCGTCGCTGGAAGGTCTGCTGGGCGCTTGCCATACCTACCTCGACCTGCCGGTCGAGCGGATCCGTACCTTCGAACCCGGTCACTACACGTCGGAGGCGTTCTATGACCTGGAGATCGATCACATCTGGAAGAAGGAGTGGATCAACGTTGGCCATGTCAGCGAGGTGCGTAACCCCGGCGACTATTTCACCATCGAGCTGATCGGCGAGCCGATGATGATCGTGCGCGGCCAGGACATGAGATTGCGCGCGCTCTCCACGGTCTGCCGCCACCGCTACATGCTGGTCTCGAAGAACAAGGAGACCGGCAACAAGCGGCGCTTCCAGTGCCCGTATCACCACTGGACCTACGACACCTCGGGCCAGCTCGTGCACGCCATGTACATGGAAGACAATCAGGACTTTGACCAGTCAACGATCTGCCTGCCCGAGTTCCGCCTGGAAGTCTGGAACGATCTGATCTGGGTCAACCTGGACGATAATGCCCCACCCTTCGCGCCGAAGGTGGAAGCCTTGGACGATCTCTTCAGCGTCTACGCGCCCGGTGACACCTGGGAGATGACCAACCACTACGACAAGATCTGGCCCGGCAACTGGAAGAACTTCTGCGAGAACAACATGGAGGGCTATCACCACATGGGCCTCCACAAGGACACGCTGGAGATCTATTCGCCGACGCGCAACACGACCAACATTACATACGGTGAAAACTGGACGCGCTATCAGGTGCTCTACGACATGGATCTGGAGATGGCGAAGGAACTGGTCGAACAGACCGACTGGAAGCCCGGCGACATGAAGCAGAACCATCCCGCACTTGACATCCTGATGATCCACCCGGCCAACGCCTTCGTCATTTATCCGGGTGGCGCCGGTTTCTACGCGCTGTGGCCGACCGCCGTCGACGAGGTGCGGTACCGCGCGGGCTCGATCAGACCGATCGGCGGCGATCTGGACCGCTTCACCGCCGAAGGCGAGGAGTACGATTCCATGCGACCGCTGGACGAGGACGGCGAGAGCATGCCGCACATCGCCCGCGGCGTGCGCTCATCAAAGGCCGCCGCCGGCTACCTCACCTGGATGGAGGAGCCGATCCTGCGCTGGATGCAGTGGATTTCCAGACGAGTCGTCGATGGGGCGGCAGCTCCGCACTGAGGACGGTTCCGGTACACTGAGAGCATGACTTGCCCTAACCTCTCGGGCGGCCGCAGTGTGCCGTGTTGATCATTGGGTGAGAGGGCAATGCCAGGAAACCAAGGCGCCGACGTCCAGCCGGCCGATTGGAAGACGCAGATCTATGCTGTCCTGAAGGAGGCCGGCGTGCGGCACGCGGTCTATGTGCCCGACGCCGGCCACGCGACGGCGATTGAGCTGTTCGAAGCGGACGACACCGTCACCTCCGTCGTTTTGACTACCGAAGAAGAAGGCATCGGCTATCTGGCTGGCGCGTGGCTGGGTGGCGAACGTGGGGTGCTCTTGATGCAGTCCAGCGGCGTCGGCAACTGCCTCAACACTCTGGCGCTGCAGACGTGTTCGCGGTTTCCGCTGTTAATGGTCGTCACCATGCGCGGCGAGTGGGCGGAGTTCAACGCCTGGCAGAACCCGATGGGTCAGGCGACGGAACCCGCGCTGAGACTGATGGGCGCTCTCACCTGGCGCGCCGATCGGCCTGATGAGGTTGAACCGTTGCTGCGCGGTGCCGCGACCATGGCGTTTGACGGCGATCAGGCCTGTGCCGTGCTGTTGGGCCAGCGCCTGATCGGCACCAAGGAATGGGTCAAACCGACATGACCGGCGCACGCTTGAACCGGCGCGACGTTGTCGCTGAACTTCTGCAGGGCCGTGGCGACCTTATCGTGTGCAGCGGACTGGGTTCACCGTCTTACGATGTCATGGCGGCAGGCGACCACGACAGGAACTATTATCTGTGGGCGGCGATGGGAAGCGCGGTAACGGTCGGACTGGGTCTTGCCATGGCGCGTCCGCAAGACAGCATTCTCGTCGTGACCGGCGATGGTGAAATGCTGATGGGACTCGGCGCGCTTGCGACCATCGCGGTCAAGGCGCCGAAGAACCTGACCATCGCTGTCCTCGACAACGGCCACTATGGCGAGACAGGCATGCAGCGAAGCCATACCGGCCTCGGCGTCGCGCTCGATCAAGTGGCAAAAGGCGCCGGATTTGCATGGACGTCACGCATCACGGCGATGGCGGGTGTCGCCGATCTGCGCCAGCGGCTGCATGCAAACGACTCCCTCGCCTTCGCATCGATCGACATTTCCCAGGACGACGTCCCGCGCGTTCTGCCGCCGCGCGATGCCGTCCATATCAAGAACCGTTTTCGCGCGGCGCTTGGATACGCACCCCTTTGAGGTCGGATGCCGTGGGCGTGACGCTTCACTCCGGCGTGAAGCGTGAGATCTTCGTGCCTTGGATGCCAGCGCCCGCCATGAGGCCTTCCTGATCGAAGAAGAAGACCAGGATGTCTTCTTCCAGCTCCGAGACGGTGACACTGGATGACCAGCCGTCGTCGCCATAGACGAGCGTCGGCGCGGAACCGACATCCCAGCCATCGCTGCTGTCGAGATACGAGAGCGCTTGGTCGTTCATGAAGAACATGGCGTAGCCGAAGGTCTGGCCGCCGATCTGCAGACCGAACGACGCGGCTGTGGTCTCGTAGTAGCCCTCTGTCTTGCCGCCGGACAGCAGCGCGCCTTCGCCATACTGGCCGCCGATGATGAGGCCCGCTTTGGTCACGTCCGGGAACACCAGAACGGCGACCGCCTTCTCGTTGACCTCGGCCGCGGCCGGCACCGTTTCGAGCAGCTTGGCGAGCGCCGCTCTGGTCGATGCATCAAGTTCGGCCGCCGTGGCGGCATATGTCTTGGACGGTGCCAACGAAAGCGACAACACAAGGCAGACGGCAACGACGTGCAACGCCAGAATAGTCCGTGTCCCCATGATCTTCCCCCTCTGGATCGATTGGACCAGGCTTCGTAGCCACCACGTTACCAGATAACCTGCGCGTGGCGACCACCCCAAGTGTGTTAACGTCACGACAGCGCACCAAACAAGACGTCACTTAGCAAACGGGAGGCGACGATGTTGAACCCTTTCAGAACGGCAACAATGGCTTTCCTGGTTCTCGTCACGAGCTTTGGCGTGGGCTGGGCCGGTTCCATGGATGAGGAAAAGGCGCTCTCGGCCGGTTCGATCGAGATGTGGTCAACCGGTGACCTGGATCTGGTCGATCAAACGTTCACGAAGGACTACATCAACCATCAGCAACCGGATGTCGACGGCGGCGTCGAGTCGCTGACGCTCGATGAGTGGACAAAAGCGCTGAAGGGCTACCGCCAGTCGTTCCCAGAGACCACCGTCGAAATCCTGATGCAGGTCGGCGAAGGCGACACGGTGGCGACACACTGGCGGTTCACGGGAACCCAGACCGGCACCTATCTGGGCCTGGAGCCAACCGGCAAGACTGTGACGTGGACCGGCACCCAAATTGACCGCTTCGAGGACGGCAAGATCGCCGAGAGCTGGGTCAACTGGGACATGTACACCATGTTCAAGCAGCTTGGCCTGCTGAAGTAGCGCCACCTCTCGCTGGACGGTGCGGCGACCTCCAAGGGGGGCATGAGTGGAGCGTCGTGAAACCCACTGCACCGGTCCGAACTGGCACTAGCTGTGGGCCCAGAACCCAATTTTTCGAAGAGGAAACCGTTCATCCCAAATCGATATTCTCAATAAGGAAGACAGACATGACACAGGAAGAATCGAACGTCGCAATTTTGAAGGGTGCTTACGATGCCTGGCACGAAACGAAGGGTGACTCCAATGTCTGGATGGACATTCTAGCCGACGAGATTGCTTTTGGCTCGGCAGCGGACGGGAGACCCGGGCTCGATTTTACGAAGGCCCGCGCCTCGAAACAGGAGGTTGCCGAGTACTTCGAGGGGCTGAAGCAAGATTGGGAGATGGAGTTTTACCACATCAATGAGTTCGTCGCGCAGGGTGAGCGCGTCGTGGCGCTGGCTGAAGTGTCATGGATAAACCGGCAGACCGGCAAACCGCTCAGAATGCCCAAGGCCGACGTGTGGATGTTGAAGGACGGCAAGGTAACGCAGTTCATGGAGTTCTATGACTCCCAACCAGCGATTGAGGCGACCCAAAACTAACGCGCTTGTCTAACCCGCCATCCATGCCGCCGCGCGGTTCATGGAAACTGGCGTTAAGCTCCGTTAATCTCCCGGCCAAGGGAGGTCAATCCATGGAGCGCCGTCTGGCCGCCATACTCGCTGCCGATGTGGTCGGCTACACGCGCCTCATGGGCAGGGATGAGGCGGGAACGCTGCGTCGTCTGACCGAGCTTCGCCAACAGCATCTGGAACCGCTGATCGCCAACCACCACGGCCGCGTCTTCAAGCTGACGGGAGACGGCTTCCTGATCGCGTTCGCCAGCGTGGTCGACGCGCTCGCCTGCGCGGCAGCGTGGCAGGACACCGTTGCCGCCGAGGAGGCGTCGACCGAGGACGACCGGCGGTTTGCCTTTCGCATCGGTATCAACCTTGGGGATGTCATCGTCGAGGGCGACGATGTGCACGGCGACGGCGTCAACATTGCCGTCAGGATCGAGAATCTGGCCGATGCCGGCGGCATCTGTCTGTCCGAAGACGCCTATCGACAAGTGAGAGGCAAGATCGATCTGACCTTCGACGACCTCGGTGAGAAGAGTCTGAAAAACGTGGCCGAGCCGGTTCGCGTTTTTGGCGTCGCCGACGTCACAACGGGCGCCCCACCCGTACCCGCGATGTCAGAAGCGCTGACGCTGCCCGACAAACCGTCGATTGCCGTGCTGGCCTTTGACAACATGTCCGCCGATACCGAGCAGGAGTTTTTTTCCGACGGCATTACCGAAGACATCATCACGGAGCTGTCGCGTTTCTCCGAACTCTTCGTCATCGCCCGCAACTCGTCCTTTGCCTACAAAGGACGGTCCGTCGACCTGGCGCAGGTCGCCGAAGAGCTCGGCGTTCGCTACATCCTGGAGGGCAGCGTCCGGCGTCTGGGCCATCGTTTGCGCATCAATGCGCAGCTGATCGACACCAAAACCGGCGGTCACATCTGGGCCGAGAAGTACGATCGCCAGGTCGAGGATATCTTCGAGCTTCAGGAAGAAGTCACCCGCAGCGTCGTCAGCAACATCGCGCCCCAGATCGAACTGGCGGAGGTCGAGCGCGGCCGCGCGGCCGGGGGCACGGACGTTTCCGCCTATGAGCTGGCGCTGAAGGCTCAAGGCCGTCTTTACGACGCCTTGCACCTGGCGGATTCAAGCCTGCTGGACGAGGCGATGGCGACGGCCGATGCAGCGCTAAACCTCGACCCCCGCAACACCCATGCGCTTTGGACCAAGGGCATGGGCTACTTCTACCCCCATGTTTACCGCTGGGGCGACGACCCCGACGCCCTGCTTCCCTTGGCCAATGAGATCGCCAACCGCCTGGTCCAGATCGATCCGGCGAACGCCAAACCCTACATCCTGCGCGCCTGGGTCAGCCTCTACGACAAGGACTTCGATGGCGCGATCGCCGATCACCGGCGCGCGCTCGCCCTCAATCCCAACCTCGCCTCTAACCTGTTCGCGATGGCGTGGAGCGAAAGCGCGGCAGGCCTGGCCGATGACGCGCGCCAACACGCCCAGATGGCGCTTCGGCTGAGCCCACGTGACAATTACACCTGGCTGGGCGAAGGCTATGGCGCGATGGGACTGGCGAGCTTTACCGAAGGCGACTTTGACCAGGCGCTTGCCTGGCTGCGTCAATCGATTCAGATGCACGCGCGCATGCCGGTCTGTCAGGCGCTGATGATCGCGACCAGCGCCTATTTGGGCAACATGGACGCTGCGAACCAGCACGCCGCCTTTCTGGACGGCTTCGCGCCCAAGTTCGTGCCGGGCGTGCTCGCGGGCCGCATCGAAGTCTGCAAGCTGCCCGAGCACAACGCGCTCCTGATCGAAGGGCTACGCAAGGCCGGGCTATAGGCATAGGCGCGCGCAAAAGACAGCTTGCGAATGTGAATGCGCCCCGGCCGGTTTCGCTGGACCCCGCGGCATTGTTCTTCCACCATGACGTGCCCGGTTGCCGGGTGGCCGCTGGCGTTTCGGCGCCGGCCCTGTTGTTGGGACGCGGGCCCATGAGGGTGCGAGGTTTCGATGCCGGTAACCGGTCAAGCTGGGTGCTTCTGGCGCTCTTCCTGGCGGTCGTCTGGAGTCTGTCGGGCCTGATCTTCCGCATGGTCGAGGAAGCGGACGCGGCCCAGCTTATCTTCTATCGCGGTATTGCGCTCTCGAGCTTTCTGGTCGGCCTGGTCGCGTTTCGGTATCGCGGCGGTACGATCCGGGCGTTCCGCGCCATCGGCGGTGCCGGCCTGACAGCAGGTGCCAGCCTCGGCATCGGTTCGGTCTTCTTCCTCTATGCGATCATGAACACGACGATCGCGAACGTCAGTTTCATCATCGCGTCGACGCCGTTCCTGGCGGCAGCACTCGCCTGGGTCGTGATGCGCGAGCGGGTGGGGTCGCGCACGCTTGCCTCGTGCGGACTGGGTCTGATCGGCGTCACCGTTATGGTGTGGGAGGGTTTTGCCTTTGGCGGTTGGTTCGGCAACCTGGCCGCGCTGGGCTGCGCGTTCCTGATGGCCGGCTATACGGTGGCGCTGAGGCGCGGCAGCCAGGTCGACATGATGCCGGCGGTCGCGTTGAGCGGGTACATCGCCGCCCTGACCGCCGTGACCTTGATCGACAGCTTCGCGATCAGCTGGCACGACTTTCTTTTGGCCGCGCTGCAGGGCGTCATTATCAGCGCGCTGTGCAACACCGCCTTTGCCTACTGCGCGCGCCACATCCCGGCGGCCGAGCTCACCCTTCTCTCGATGCTGGAGACCGTGCTGTCGCCGTTCTGGGTCTGGCTGGTCATCGCCGAGACACCGGAAGGCGCGACGCTGATCGGCGGCGCCGTCGTGTTGGCCGCAATCGGTTTCGAGGCGCTGTGGCCACTGCGCCAACGCTTGCTGCGGCGCGCGCGCAGTGTCGGGCGGTAGATCACGACGGCGCGCGCAGTTCGCCCGCGAGCGCGACGACATCCTGAGGGAACGGGCCAGCCGGGCGGAACATTTCGAACAGCAGATCGGTGCCGTTCCAGAAGGTGATGAGCCCCTCGCCGCGCGACGTGCCGATTTCCGCGCGGGTGACGAGATCCCAGTCGATGTGGGCGTGGTGGGTGCAGTCGCCGACATCCAGCCGATCCTCCTCGCCATAACGGCGAATGGTGAAGGTGCCGACCAGATTGGCGCTGACGCTGTCGCCGCCGTTCGAAAAAATCAGGTCGCCCGAGCCGCAGACCGCGTCCATCAGCGCTCGCTGGGCCGCGTTCATGGGTTTCCGGGGTCGCGCCATCGCCACCTCTCCAAGCAAGGGGCCGATACCTTAGATCGGATCGCCGGGGGATTGAACAGCCGCGTGGCGCGGCCGCCTCTATCGCCGGTGCGCCTCAGTCCTCGCCCGGCTGGCTGGCCACGGCCTGCAGGCCGGTTTTGAGTTTGACGTAGACGGGAACGCCGAGGAGCAACAGGAGCAGTCCCCACAAGGCCGCCTGGGGGCCGGAACCGTAGATCGTCCACATGGAGAACACGAAGGCGAGCATGGCAATCGGCAGATGTCGGCGCGTCCCCATGACGCTGACATCCCGGCCCAGGTTGCGCAGGATGACGCCCTCGGCGAAGCAACAGAAGACGAAGGGCACCATGTAGACGGTCATGGAGAGGTCGACGATGAAGTCGTAGATCTCGATCAGCGCCTTGGCGCCCGACACCTGCATCAAAAGGATCGCAGTCGACAGGCTGACGGAGAGCGCAATGCCCTTGGCCGCCACGCCGTTACGGTTGAGCTCGCTGAAGATCTTCGGCAACAAGCCATGGCGCGAGGCGGCCAGCGGCACCTGCGACATCAACAGCGTCCAGCCATTCAGCGCCGCGAGCGACGAGAGGATCACGGCCGCGGCCATGATGTAGCCGGCGACCGGTCCCCATATGTCGGTCGCCGCATCGGCGAACGGCGCATTCGACTTGGCAAGCGCGTCGAGCCCGATGATCCCCATCGTCGACATGGTGCCGGTGACGTAGATGACGACCGCGGTCAGCGTGCCGGCGATGGTTGCGATCGCGATGGTGCGTCGCGGGTTCTTGACGTCGCTGGCCGGAACGGTCGCCGACTCCATGCCCGCGAACGCGAACATGATAAGCGGCGCCGTCGCCGAGAGCGCCAGGAAGAACGGCATCGACGACGGATTGATCGGCGTAAACTGACCCCAGTCCACCCATAAGAGGCCAAGCAGCGACACGGCGAGCAGCGGCACCAGTTTGGTGCCGACAAGGATAAGCTGGATGCGGCCGGCTTCCTTGACGCCCAGCATGTTGGCCAGGGCGACGGCCCACATGGCGATCAGTGCGATTATCGTGTTGGAAAGGGGGACGTCGCCGAAACCCGGCACGAAGACATGCATGTAATCGACGATCGCCAGCGCGATCGCCGGCAACGACGCCCAGATCGCGATCCAATAGCCCCATGCCGCCAGGAACCCGGCGAAGTCGCCGAAGGCGCTGCGTACGTATGCGTAAGGCCCGCCGGTCTCCGGCATCAGGCGGCTGAGCCGGACGAAGACGATGCCCAGCGACAGGGCGCCGACCGCGATGACAACCCAGCCGATCAGCGCAACCGCGCCGTAAGGCGCCAGCGCGGCGGGGACCAGGAAGAAACCGGCACCGACAATGTTGCCGATGACGAGCGCCGTGCACGACCACACGCCGAGCGCGTGCGGCGGCCCGTCGGCCGCCCTGCCCCCGCCATGTGCGGAGGAGGCCGCGCCTTCCCGCCTCCGATTAACGGCCGGTTCAATCGTCACCCAACACCCCTTCTTCGCGGACGCCTCACGCGACCGCGACCTATAGCGCGAGGCGGCGCGAACCGGCGCCACCTCTGGGTCTATGGACCTGGGCCGGCGCCACGCTTAGGTTGGCTGTCGACCCTGATCGGCGTGTCCGGTTCGCCTCGCCTCAGATCGCAGGGAACCAGAAACCAGAACCCTACACGAGAGGCCGGCGTCATGTGTAATCTGTATTCCATGACCTCGAATCAGGAGGCGATGCGCCGCCTGTTCAAGTTCTCCAGCATGCAACTAAACCTGCCCTCGCTGCCGGCGATTTTCCCCGGTCACGATGCGCCGGTTGTGCGGTTGACCGGTCAGGGCGAACGCGAACTGGTCATTGTCTCCTGGGGCTTCGTCTTGCCGCAAAAGGACAAGGCGCCGAAACGGGTCACCAACGCGCGCGCCGACAAACTGAACCAAAGTCCATTCTGGAAAGGCTCGTTCGAAGAACGCCGCTGCCTGGTGCCCGCGTCCAGTTTCGCCGAACCGAAGGGCAAGAAGCCGGCGGTCTGGCATTGGTTCGGCATGGCGGGCGACGAACCGCGCCCGCTGTTCGCCTTCGCCGGGCTGTGGCGTTCCTGGCGCGGCCGGCTGAAGGACGAATTCGTCGAGATGGACGTGATGGCGATCGTGACGACAACGCCCAACGACGTCGTCAAACCGATCCACCCCAGCCGCATGCCGGTGATTGTCGATGAAAGTGACTACGATACCTGGCTTACCGCCGCGCCCGTTGACGCCTTCAAACTCGCCCGCCCCTACCCTGCCGAGAAGATGCGCATTGTCCACAAGGGAGAAACGAAGGACGACGCCGAGGCGGCTTAGCATCGAGCGGCGGTCTGAGGGTTCTGAGGATGCCGCCCGCCTGACTGCAGGGCTCTGGGTAAGATTTACAAACACGATGCGCTGAAACGTCCGAGCGCTTTTCGCTCATCGGTTCGATATCACGTCCGATCTGTCAACGGCCGCCCGGCGGTTGCGGTCTAGCGGAACGGAATCGTGGCGCCGCACGGCCCGGCGTGGCAGGCTTCGTTTCGAACTCACCTAGCGGGCATCTTTCCCATCACCACATCTGAGAACCAGGACGTGCCGGATAACGGTGCATCGCCATCACAGAGAAAACGCGTCGCGGCCAGCGGTGTCGTCGGCAACGTGCTGGAGTGGTACGACTTCTCGCTCTATGGCTACCTCGCGCCGATCACCGCGCCGCTGTTCTTTCCCTCCGACGATCCCCTGACCTCGCTGGTCCAGTCATTTGCCGTCTTCGCCATCGGTTTCGTGGCGCGCCCCATCGGCGGCGTTATCTATGGCCACATCGGCGACCGCATGGGCAGGCGACATCTGCTGATGCTGTCGGTGGTGGCGATGGCGGTGCCGACGGTGCTGATGGGCCTTTTGCCGACCTATGAGGCAATCGGCATCGCGGCACCCATCCTGCTCGTCGTCCTGAGGCTTGTTCAGGGTTTGTCGGCGGGCGGCGAATTCTCAGGTTCCATCATCTTTCTGGTCGAGCATGCGCCGCCGGGCCGACGCGGCTTCATGGGCAGCCTGTCGAACTTCGGCGCCATGATCGGCGGCCTGCTCGGCCTCTTTGTCGGCTGGCTGGTGACCGAATGGCTGGACGCGGAGACCATGAGCGACTGGGGCTGGCGCATACCGTTCCTGGCCGGCGTCCTGGTCAGCCTGTTCGGCCTGTGGGTGCGCAAGGGCATGCCGGATTCACCGGCCTATGTCAGTCTGCAAAAGGCTGGCCAGATCTTGCGCAATCCCATCGTCAACGCGTTCCGGCACCAGTCGCGCCCGATGCTGATCACCGTCGGCCTCAACTGGATCGTCTCGGCCGGCTACTACGTTGTGTTCGTCTGGCTGATCACCGATCTCACCAAGGTCGCCGGCCTCGACATGCACGACGCGATGGGCATCGGTGTGTTGGGGCTTGCCTTCGGCATGGCGCTGACGCCGGTCATGGGGCACCTCTCCGACCGCATTGGGCAACGCGCCATGCTCGTCATCGCATCGCTCTTGACCGCGGTCGCGGTCGTGCCGCTTCTGCTGCTCGCCGACATCGGGACCTACGGCAGCGGGCTTGCCGCGCAGCTCGGGCTCGCGTTCTTGATGGCCATGCTGCTCGGCACTATGCCCGCCGTGTTCGTCTCGTTGTTCACGGCCGACGCACGCTGTTCCTCGATGTCGATCGGCTACAACGCGGCACTCGCGCTCTTTGGCGGCACCTCGCCGCTAATCGCGACCTATCTGGTCGACGTCACCGGCTGGAGCGGCGCGCCCGGCCTTTACCTCGCCGTCACGGCGCTGGTCTGCCTGGCGCTGGTGCCCTTCGTGCCACGGTCCATGACAGACTAGTCGTCAATCTCGACGACGACGTGGGAATCGAGCACCAGGTCACACTCAAGACACTGGATCGAGCCATCCGAAAACAGCCGCCAATGGGTCTCGTCGCACTCCGGGCAGGCGATGCGCGCCAGTTCGACCTGGGGCTTAAAGACGATGACGTTGTCGTCGTCCATCAGGCATCACCGTCGGTGGGATCTGATACCGTCTGATCCTGGCCATCGCGGTCCTTGGCCGCCTGCCACAGCCGGTTGGCCTCGCGGACGTCTGTGCGCACACGGGCCTCCCATTCGGCGATCATTTCCTCTTCGGTCATCTCGCCGCGACCGGCCCGGCCGACAAAACCGACCGTCCACTGGATGAGTTCAAGACCGGCCGCGATGTAGGGCCAGGCCGTTACAAGACTTGCCGGCAACGCCATCTCACGTTTCCTCCACCGATTGGCTCAAGACGATCAGCTCGTAAAGCGAGGTCTGGATGGTTGAGAGCGCTATGGAAATGGCCAGCGGGTCGACGGGCGCCGGCCCATCGCAAACCGGATTGATGACCGCGCGCGCCGTATCCACCGTCAGCACCTGTTCGCTGCCAAGTTGCCCGGAGGCATGCGCCACCGCCGCCACCCTGAGCGCGGCGGCATAGGCGCGGCAGGCATCCGTCAGGCTGTTGAACACCGCCTGGCGCTCAGAGACCGAGCCGGTCGTTGCCGTGCATCCGGTCACCGTCATGGCGGCGACCAGACAGGCCCATGCCAGGGGCCGCCTTAGGAACCTACGCATATCAAACGCTCCGGTTCGGCACGAGCCAGACTAGGATCGGCGTCAGGCCGGCGATGACGACGGAAACCGTCTGTTCATCCCAGCCGAGATCAATGCCGAGGAACGTGTTGGCCAGAAACGCCGCGGCCATGACGACCGCGGTCAACGCCTTATCGATCGATGTGAACATGGGACCTCTCCGGTTGTTGCAACGAAAAAGGGCGGCTCCGAAGAACCGCCCTTTGTGGGTGTGTGCTTGATAGAAGAGCGTTTCGCCGCCGCTACGTTCGAAGCGCGGCGCCCCGTGGCTTGACGTCGCTCGGCAATTCCGCGTCGATTTCGGCGCGGCTGATGACGTTCTTCTTGATGGCGGCCTTCTCCAGCGCCTCCAAGCGATCCTCGATCGAGGCCTGCCGCCTGTCCTCGCCTGCCGCCCGCCATTCTGAAAACCAGCTGACGAGCTGCGTCGCTGTGGGCTTCGCGCCCTGATCCTTCGGCCAGGCGGTGATTTCGATGGCGCCGGTGTCGTCGTTTTCTCTTGTCTCGATGCCCTCGACGCCCGCGAACTTCCATTCCAGGACATTGGGGATCTTGCGCGGTGGGATAGCCATGTCGTCTGCTCCTCTAGTACGCCGACAACAGCTCGAGCACGCGCAGGCCGGACGTAAAACCCCCGCCGCCTTTGTCGCCGTCGCTCGAACGGTTCGTGTAGAGCGTGCCGGCACTGGCGGAGCCGACCCTGAGTTTCCACGTGTGCTGCACGCCGGCACTATGGCCGGTGTGGTGATGCTGCAGATGCAGTCGGAGCATCTGCGCGGCGGCGGAGCCGGACGATGCCGCGACCCGGCGGGCGCTGGTTTCGCTATCCAGGAACAGCGCGCCCCAGAACTCGACATAGCTCGTACCATGTCCGCCGTTCCACCAGGCGTCGACCCATAGCGTGCTGTCCGAGCGGAACGGTGTGTAGTTGATAGTCCGGATCTCGTTGCCTTCGGTCGATTGCGGGATCGTGTCGTCGTCGGGGATTGTCGTCGTGCCGGTCGCCTCGGCCGACGTAAACGACCAGGCCCAACCGATGACACCGGAATTGAGCATGAATCCGTTGGCGCGAAGCACGTTGGTCACGATCACCTGATTGTTGGCGAGCGCGAACAGCTCCCAGATGTCACCGGCCTCAACCGTGATGTTGGCGTCGCGCGGTGTGATCAGACTCGTTCCGTTGTAGTTGATCATCGGCGTCGACAGAAAACGCAACCAGAAGCGCGTGCCGGCGGTCACGGTCATCGCCGTGATTGGACCGGTCGAACCCGTCACGTCGAAGAAGTTGCCGTCACTGCCGATGACCAGTGTCGCTGCGCTGGCAATGTTCGCACCCTTGGCCAGGCGGGATTGGCCGCTATGCGTCGTCACCCCGGAGAACGTCTTGTTTCCGGCAATGGTCTCATTGCCGGTCAGGCCGGCCGCGCCTAGGGTCGTGCGCGCTGTCGCTGCGTCACCGTCGTCAAGCAGCGTATCGATATAGGCCGACACCGGCTGAAAGTCCGACGTCGTGCCCGCCGCGGCGATCGGTTTGCCGGTCGCGTCGAAGGCCAGGAACTTGCTCGCGCGCAGGCTGTCGATCGGCAAGGACAGGTCCGCCGCCGTATCGGATGACGGCACGACCAGCGCGCGCGACGCGGCCTCGTCCTGCTGCTGTACCAGCATGGTCAGCTTGTCCAGCGCCCGCTCGTGGGTTTCCGCTGGAAAGTTGTCGTTCTCGCCGTAGTCGACCTCCTGCGTGCGCGGCACGTTGCGCGTGATCACCAGGGTCTCACCGGACGCCGGCGTGTAGTTCGTCGGCGATGTCTTGACCGTCAGCGTGCCGCTGGTACCACCGGTTCCGCTCAACGTGTACTGCGTGCCTTCGGTCCATGCGGTTTCGCCACCCTGGGCATCGCGCAGGATGACCTGAACGTGGCTTTTCTCCAGAAACCGAAACGTGACCGTGAATACCGTTGTCGAACCGTTGCCGGCATAGGAGACCTTTGCCGTCGCGCTTGTTACTGCCATGCGCTTCTCCGTAAGCTCTGATACCGCCAGGCGGTTCCCGACGGGACAATGGCGCGTGGCGCCATCAGGTTTTGATCAGAAAGTTGACGACCGTGAACGGCGGCATGTTGTTGTGGGCGTTACCGCCGCCCGTGCTGCCGGTAACCGACGTTCCGCCGACCGTGTTGCCGGCACCGCCCGGACCTGATGCCGTCCCGCCGGGTGAGTCGAAACCCTGGTGCGTATGCGCCGGCATTTCGTCGACGCTCAGCGTGTGGTTTTCGGCGCCGCCTTCATTGCCCTCGTTACGCGTGCTTAGCCCACCATCGGCGCCATTCGGCAGAGCCGCATCGTTCGTACCCAGCGCAAAGCGCGCCCTCAGGTCCGGAACATTGAACGTTGTGCTGCCGTTACCGGCGCCATAGGTCGTGGCGATCACGGCGAACAAATCCGCATAGGTCGTGCGCGACACCGCCTGGCCATCGCACAAGAGCCAGCCGCTCGGTTCGCTGCCGCCGCCGGCGCCGTACATGACGATGGAACCCGCCGGCAGGAGCGACGTCCAAACCGCGTCCGTGCCATTGCTGCTCAGGACCTGGCCGTTGCTGCCCAGCGCGACCCGTTCGGCCACCCCCGATGCCCCGGCCCGCACGACGTCGCCGCGCGTCGTCATCACGTTCGCAAGCGCCCCCAATGTCGCCCGCGCCGCCGCCGCGTCGCCGTCATCCAGTAGCGTGTTCATGAACGTCGAAACCGGTGTTAGGTCCGCGCTGGTCCCCGCCGCGGCGATCGGCTGGCCGGTACCGTCGAAGGACAGGAACTTCCCGGCGCGCGCGCTGTCGATCGGCATGGCGATGCTCGCCGCCGTATCGGAGACCGGCACCGTCACCGCGCGCGCCAGGGTCTCGTCGAGCTGCTGCGCCAGCATGGTCAGCTTGTCGAGCGCCGCCTCATGCGTCTCGGCCGGGAAGCTGTCGTTCTCGCTATAGTCGGTCTCCTGGGTCACCGGCACCATGCGTCGGATCACCAGGGTCTCGCCGCTGGCCGGCGTATAGTCATCCGGGTCGGTCAAGACGGTCAGCGTGCCGCCGGCGGCCTCGCCTTCGCCTTCCAGCGTGTACTGTGTGTTCTCGACCCAGGTCGTTTCGACGCCCGCGGCGTTGCGCAGGATCACGTCGACATCGCTGTTGGCGAGAAACCGGAAGGTCACCGCGAACACCGTGGTCGAGCCGTTGCCCGCATAGGACACCTTGGCCGTGCTGCTGGTCAGCGTCATGCCGTCCTCCAAGTCATGATGAGAGAGTGCGCGCCGTCGCCGAGCGGAACCGCGCCTCAAATAGTCGGCGCCGCGCCTTGAACGTCGCGGCAAGCCACCCATATGTTCTTACTGCGTTCTCCAGGACATCGTTGATGTCAGCCGGAGCAACCACGTGATCGGGCTCTGAGTTTCGGACTCGGTTCGGTTTCGGACGTGGCTCGGGCACCTCTGGCTGTCCCGGCACTGGAGAACGCACCGCGCTTTCCCACCCCTCAAAGCAGCCGGTCGGCCAGGAACAGGATCACAGCACCCTGGCCGCCGACGAGCGTCGCGACCATCCACCACTGGGCGCGCTTCAGGCCCATCATCTGGTCGCGCGCCTCGCGCCAGCGTTCGGCGCATTTGTCCTCGTGGTCGTCGATCTTCTGGTTGGCCAGCGCCGCCTGCTGGCGCGCGTAGTGGTCCTCAGTCATCGCCGGAACCATCGCCATCCCCGTCATCACCATCTCTGCCGACAGCTGACGGCCCGACGTCATGCGCCTCGGCATGCACCGCCATAAGATACCGGCGATAGTCGATGGGCGTGGCGAAGATCACCGGCAGGCCGGTCATCGCCTGGCGCGCGGCGACCAGCACGCCCACCACCTCGCCCGTCGCCACATCCACCACCGAGGAGCCGGACGAGCCCGGCGCGCCGAAGATCTGCATCAGGATATAGTTGTCCATGTCGTTGCCCGGCCGCTCGAACCGCCCGGCGACGATGCCCTCATAGACGATCTTCGACACCCCCAGCGGATAGCCGACAATGGCGAGCTTGGCGCCATAGACCAGGTGGCCGCTGCCGGCCGCCAGCGGCGCCACCAGCACGTCGGCGCCCGCCATCAGGAACAGCGCCATATCCGTTTCCGGCTCGCCATAGGCGCGCGGATAGGCATCCGCGTTGACCGCATAGTGCGGGATCTTCCACGCGGTCACTGGGCGCAGATTGTTGTCGCCGAAATTGATCAGATAGCTCACGCCGCGCTGCAGGCAGTGATAGGCGGTCAGGATCACCGTCTGCCCCTGATGCCGGTCGACCGCCGTCGCCGTGCACAGGAACTTCAGGTCGCCGTCGCTTTCCAGCGCATAGAGCGCACCGACCGAGGGCGAGACCGCGGCAAAGGTCTCGATCAGCGCCTCGCGCTCGGTCTCCGCGCGCGCACCGCCGCCGGCTGCGCCCGCGGTCACAAAAAGGGCGGCCAGCGCGGCCAGCCCAAGGGTTCTGAGGCATCGCATGATGGAGTGATCCCAGATGTTTGAAGGAGGTTCGGATAACGCGTAGGTCGCCTGGGTACGGGCGGTGGGTCCCGCGATCGGCTCAAGCCAGCGCTTATCTAAGATTGTATTCTTAAGAGCGACACATCCGTATTTGACATACAGTTCAGATCACACTAGTGTTCGCTCTGCGTTCTCCAGCACGTCTTGGGCGTATGCTGGGGTGTTTATCGCATGATCGGGATCCCGATTTTTTGGATTCGGGCCGTTTCGGACGTCAAACCTCGGGCATGCGGTGCTTTGGCACGATCGGGGCACCGAGTTAATCGCTCGGTTCGTTTTGGACGTTTCATCTCGGGCGTGTTGTGTGGCTGCTAAGTGATCGGGCCATCAGCCTAAAAAACTGGGACGTTTCGGACGTGGAGGCCCGGGCACTTGGCAAACGATCCAGCGCTGGAGAACGCACGCTGCATCGCAGTGAACGTTTCGATCAGCGGACACCACTGGGCGTGGCGGCCGGTTTGACGGCGCGGCGTCCTCGGATTATGTCACGCCTCGCGTTCTCCCAGTGCGGTTTTGGACGTAACCTCAGGCATCGCAAGATGATGGAGGCCTGGGAGGCGCAACCACCTAGTGGCGCTCAGTCAGCTGTCTTTCTTGCTTTGGCCGTCGCGCTTCTCTGTGCGGCGGCTTTCTTCCGCTTCGTCGCGTTTCTTCTCTTCCCACCACTGTCGAAATGCCGTCACCCTTTTTGTCGTGAACGGGTGCACCGCTTCAAAACCGACGTCGAGTGTCGGCTTGTTCTTCTTGTCCGGCACATCCTTAAGAAGGTCGATGAACTCCTGACATTCCTGGTCAAGGTCGCGGCGTTCTTCTTCCGTCAGAGACGGGTTGTACCAGACATTATCTTTCTTCTCGCCGCTCATGTGGGAATCTCCTCAAGGCGAGCTAACGTTGCTCAACCTGCGCTCCGCGCATTACCCATCACGACGACTGAAGACATGTAGTGGGCCGAAAGCCACATTTGCGTTCAGCCATTGCCGTCACTACTTCCCTTTTTCACGTTCTCCGCCGCCTGTTCAGCTCGCCACTGTCTGTAAGCCGTCTGCCGCAGAGGCTCGCCCGGTCGCACAAACTCGAACTCAACATCGAGCCTTTGTTTGTTCTTTTTCTCAGGTCTGTCCGTCACGCCATCCATGAGCTCGTGATACTCGCGATCTCGTTGACGCCGTTCATCTTCCGTTAGCTCCGGATTGTACCAGACCTTACCCTTCCTCGGCCTCATGCTGTTATCTCCTCAGAGACGTCACCACCGCTAGGCGTCGTTCTATGAATCCTCGTTCGTATCTTTGTTGCTGCCCGGCCCTTTCGCCAGTCGCTCGGCTTTCTCGCGCTTCCACTTTTCGTGAGGCGTCTCCGGCGCCGGTTCACCTATCTTTAGGGGGCGAAAGCCAACTTCGCCTGACTTCGTTGGCTTGACTTTCGGTAACCTCTGCAGCCTGGGAATGAGCTCCTTGTCTTCTTCTTCCAATCTTCGACGCTCTTCGTCGGACAGGCTTGGATTGAACCACTTCTCTCCCTTTCTCATTCAACGACCTCCCTCAGTTTGATGAGCAGACGTCCCTCCGGACCACCTCCCTCAACAAACTCTGTCACGATAAATCTCGTCTTCGGCAAGAACAGCACCTCCTCGTCGAGGGGGTTGAACGCCATTGGCGAAAAGTACCGCGCGCTCGATGCTTCTATCTTCATATAGACATTACCGGTGTAGGTTAAAGCCCTATCCTCCAAAAGCGACGCGCTCATGAAAGCTGCATCGTCAATACTTCCCTTCAGTCGAATCTCTTCAATCAACGCGTCGGGTAAACTGGCGACACGATAGAAAGTTTGTTGCCCCGTGGTCGGCAAGCTCAGAAGTGCCGACTCCAGATCGTCGGAGAACGACGACAACGCATCTGTCATCGGAATCAACCCACGCTTCGCACTGTTCAGTTCGTCGTGGATCGAGACCGCGACTTGTTCCCCATTCAGCGTGAATGGATCAAGCGGACGTCGCGTGTAGACGTGAAGGGCATAAGCCTGCGGGTCGGTCAAAGACGAGAACGGCCCGCCGGCCTTCACGGCTAGGCTTCGCGCATGGCTCGTCATGAAAGCCTCGACTCCCTCATCGCTCAGCCCCACCAGTCGCGGTGGCGTATCATCGGTGCTTTCTGGCGTCGATGACTGAGGGATCTGCTCGAGATCGCCTTCGGCCTGTGTACCGCCGTCGAGCATCCGGCGGTTGCCGGCGGCCACGATGTTGATGCCCAGCCGTAGTGCCTGGTCGTTCAGCGCATCCGCGACCTCGTCCAGCCCGCGCATGCGCCGCACCAGGTTGCGCATGCCCGGCAGCAGCTTCAGCACGCCCTTGGTCAGACGCACGCCCGGACCCAGCAGCGGCACCGCCCCCAGGGTCGAGATCGTGCCGCGCAGCAGGTTGTCCAGCGCGCGGTCCGTGTCGCCGTCCGCCAACGCGCTCACCGCGATCGCGAATGCGTCGATCGCGTCGACGGCGCTGATCACCTCGCCCGTGCCCGGCAGGATTTCGAACAGGAACCCGACGAGCTCGCGGGTGTCCTCGCCCATCCGGCCGTCGGAGCGGATGTATTCCTCGATCAGCCTCCCGAGCTTGTCGAACTCGTCGGCGCCCAGTTCGACGACGTCGCCGGTCTCCAGGTCGACGATCTCGGCGGAGACCGGCACCCCGTTCTCGTCGGTCGTCCAGTTCTGGACCTTGATCGTGCGGTAGTTCTCGGCCGGGATCTCCGGCCCTTCAACAAGACCCGTCAGCTCATTCAGAACATGGATGCTCTCGACAGCGCCTCATGGTCAGGTGAAAGCCCACGTGAGCGAAACAGGCTGAACTCTTCGGTCGACCCCAGTTAAGTTGCCTGCAGGCCAAACCCGAGTTTCAACCTATGTCGTGTTGTCCATGGCTCTAGTTCGAATGTGCGAAGCACACACCATCGCTCACGACAAACAGCCAAGGACATCAGCGCTCGTCGCTGTCCTTGTTCGTGCGCTCTTCTGCTTCCCGCTTGTCTCGCTTTGCCTTCGCTTTGGCAATACGGTGCTCATCCTCGATAGCCCAACGACGGAACAGTGGATGTTCCATGGGGTCGACCTTTGGCGCCCTCATCAATCGCTCGGCGAACGCTTTCCTTTCCTTTTGACGCTTCTTTTGGTGCTCCGTGAGGTTCTTCACGGTTCCAAACTTCATGGCTCTTTCTCCACAAGTTCAACGTGGATTGTACCATCAGGCTGGGGTTCAACCGAAGTGATATCGAACTCGGTGCCTCGGGGGATGAGTATCTCCTGCTCGAAGTCGGATCGCGCGTACGGCGCAATGTCACAGCCAGAATGGGTCGTTATGATGAACATGTACTTTCGACCACGCGGTGTTCGCGCTTCGTCAAGTGAGGCGCTCATGAAGCCAGGATCGACCCAGGTGCCTCCAGGGAACAGCTTCGCTTCTTGATCGGGCTCCAGGTCAACGGAACGAAAGACCTCTCCCTCAAATGCCGGAAGCTGTTCGACACCCAAATCCATCATATCGATGATCGCATCGATCCTAGGGTCCTCGCCAACGGTTCCGTCGCGAAGCGCATCGTTGACAAGCAGGTATGTCGAATCCCCGCTGCCGATCTTCTCCGTCGTGTAGAGATTGAACGCCGTCCTCGGCTCGTCGTCGAGAGGATCATCATCGGAACTCACGCGGCGATCGCGATTTGCGTCGTCCAAGTGCAGTTGATAGTCCAAGCCCATGGCGTCTCGAAATGCCTGTTTGCGCTCGTCCACCGATGGCAGCGGCACGTTCGCGCCGGACTGACCACCGCCGGTTGACGCTCCGCCGCCAGTCGACAAACCGCCGCCGCCTGACCCACCGCCACCGCCGCCTGAAGTGCGATTGTCGATCGGTAGACCGCCGCCACCTGAGCCACCACGACCGCCGCCTGACGTACGACCGTCGGCCGGCACGCCGCTGCCACCGGCGGACTCGCCGCCAGTCGACACACCATTGCCGCTTAACGTGTCACTGTCAGTCGCCACATCGCTGCCACCGGGCGCGTCGCTACCAGTCGACACACCATCGGCACCCGACCCGTCACCGCCAGTCGTCGCACTGCTGCCGCCTGACTCGTCACCACCAGTCGATGCGCCGTCTTCAGCTTGTGTGCTGTCGGTTGAGGTCGTGGAGCCTTCGTCAGTAGACTCCTGTGGAAGCGGTATCGGGGTATGATCCGTCTCGTCGGCGGAGTCGTCCGGCGGTTCGAGGAGCGGTGTACCGCGCTCGGTCAAGTCATCGGGCTCGACGGTAATCCATCTCACGAGACGCTCCAGAAATCGGCGTGCAGGCTTGATGCCTTTTGCGACGAGTTGTGCGAGCCGCGCAAAAAGAGGGCCAAGTACTGCGGCATTGATCGCCGTAGGTGCGGGCTCGATGGCATCGAGTAACGCGTTTGCTCGGGCTTCATCGAATGAGGCTTCGCTGCTCACGAGCTCGGTTAGTTCTTCGAGGGCATCACGCACCGCTGAACCGGACGCCGCCTTTCCGGCTCCGGCGTCAGGACGAAAGGCCGCGACCGTGCGCAATTCGGGCGCTTCAACGGGCGCGAGCGCATCGGCATTGGGGATCAGGGTGTCGGTGCCGTGGCCATCGAGCGCGATGACGGTGCCCGCGCGCGCCAGTTCGCCGTCGGTGAACGCGGCACCCGCCGCCGCCGGCGCTGCCTCCCGCAGCGCCGCGATCTCGCGCGATGCCATGAGCGCCACCGCCGGGTCCGCGCTTCTGAGATCAAGCACCAGGTCCCGGTGCAGATCATCGGGCACATGACCCAGGCCCGACACCGCCTGCGCGACCGTATCGATGCGTGCCTCAGGGTCCAGACCGGCGAACAGCGCTTCGCCCTCGGCCGCGTACCACAGCTCCGCCGCCAGGCGGTGCTCGCGGTTGCCGGCGTCCAGCGGCGCGCCGCCGGCGGCGGCGTCGCCGGCCAGGTCGATCAGCCGCTCCCGCTCGGCCTGGCGTTCCGCGCTCTCACGTGTGACCCGCGCGAGCTGGCGCCGCTCCGCCGGGCTGATGACGCCGTCTTCGGCCAACTGGTCCGCCTGCCAGCCGACATCCGCGCCCGCCTTGGCGCGGGTCGTCAGCAGCAGCATCCGCTGCCGCCGCTCGCTCTTCCCGGCCCGCTCAAGCGCCTCTTGACCACTTTCGATACTACGCTCCAGGAACGTCGCCTGCCCGTCCGGTAGTTCACCGCTATATTGCGACAACACACCCTCAGCCGCGTCGATCTCGCCACGCGAGACCAGGCCCAGCACGTGGGCCTCAATCAGCTCGCGGTGTGTGTTCGCGATGAAGTTGTCAACCACATCGGCGCCCAGGCCCGGGGTGAACCGTTCGCCCAGCTCGCGCACCTCCTCGAACGATGTCTCCAAGTCGCCCCCGGCGCGCGAGGCCAGCACCAGGCTATCGGCCGATGCGTCCAGCTCGGCCATGGCGCGGTCCATCACCTCGCGGTCCTGCAGGGCCTGCGCCTTGACCACAGCGTTCGCGCGCATGGCCGCGTCGTGGCGTTCGCGGTTCAGCAGCGCGGCGTCGGAGATGCCCGCCGGCCGGTCGGCGCGGTCGGCCTGCTGCGCCTCGGCCACCGCACGCTCGACACCGGACGTGAAGGTCGGCGATGCCGGATCGTCGTCTTCCGTCGCCCGACGTACCAGGATGTCGCGTACTTGACGCGACAACGCCCGGTCCCGCCCGGTGACATAGATCTCGTCTGTCAGATTGGCGATGTGTGGCGGACGATCGTCGGCCGCCGGCTGCGGCACCGGTGTGTTCAACGCGGCAACCTGGTCCGCGGGATCGTTACCGCCACCGTTCAACAGGCCCTTGGTCATGATCGCCTCCAGGCTCTCGGCAAGCGGCACGGCCGCGTCGGCGACCTCACCGGCCAGGAACGAGGCCCTCTCGGGGTCCTGCTGCACAAGGCCCGACTTCTTAGGCAATTGCGCCTGGGTCAAGAAACGCGGGATCACAGGCATGGGAAGATCTCCCCGGTGCCCGGTCGCGTCATGGTCGTTGTCGTCGTCATGATGTGCTCCATCAATAAGGACGTCCTAGAAAGGGCCCGCGCTGTCGCGGCTCCTCAATCTCATGGTGGTTTGGCTGGGTGTCAGGCCGCGCTGCCGTCGTCGTCCGGCGATGGCCGCCAGATCCAGCTGTCGTAACCAAAGCGAATGCGCCGCGCTTCCAGTTCAGCCTGCGCTTTTTGATCGATCTCCGGCTCAGGCGCCGGCGGCCCCACGCCGAACCTTCGGGATCGACCTTTCTCTTTCGCCAGTGCCTTCACGCGCTCACGCCAGGCGGTGTCTCTCTCGCCGGTCGGCCGCGCACAGCCGGGGCCGGGGAAACGGATGACCTCACCCATGGTGCCCGCTGCCTGCGCGCTGCCCATTGGCGCGATGGGCATTCAAGCGAAAGGCGCGGTCGACCAGCGCGCCGTGATTGGGATGGAAGCGGTCGGTATAGGCGGCCTCGCCCATCACCCGCGCCAGCTCCAGCGCCGCGCGGTCCTTGGTGAGCCCGCTGACACCACGCTCGGCGAGCGAGGCGACCAGGCGCACCAGGGCCGGATCGTTGCCGGCGCGGGTCTGATCCAGAAGCGCCACCAGCCCTTCACCACCGACCGAACGTACCAGAGCCTCGGCCTGGCCGACGTTTTTCTCATAGGCGGCACCCCATTCCCGGCGCAGTGTCCGCTCGGCGCTCTCGCGCGCGGCGGCCTGGGCCTCAGGCGTAGTCGCCACGGCCTTCAGGCTGTGCGCGTGAAAGCGGTCCCAGACCGCGCGCGCTTCCGTCTGGCTCAACCCGGCATCGTGAAACCAGCCGCGCGCGGTCGCCGCCAGGTCGTCGTCGAACGTGGCACCGTCGCTCAGGTTCGGCCGCGGCAGATCGTAATCGTCGGGGCTTTCCGGCGACCCGGCCGCGTCATCGCTCTTGCCCTGCGGGGGTTCGTCCGCTGCTGTCGCCTCGGCATCAACACCCAGCATTTCCTGGCGCAGGTGAAGCGCGCGCTGGACCAATTGTTCGTGGCGCACGGGGTTGGCGCTGCGGCTCTGATAATCGGGATCACGCATGATCGTCTGCAGCGCGGTCTCCTGCGGCAACGGTCCGGGCGCGGCATCGCCGCTCGCATCGGGCGCTGCCGTCGCGGCGGGCATCGCCGTCTCCACCACCGTGTCGTCACGCGTCATCGCAAATCTCCTCAGCGCCATAGAACGTGCGCATCTTCTTCTTCAGCCGTTCGCTCACGCTGGGCAGCGCGTGGTCGACGCCGTGCGCGGCGATGAACTGCTCGGCGTTTTGCTTAGCCGCCGCCGCGACATCCGGGCGCTTGTCCAGGATCGATTCGGGGATCGCGCCACCGTTGACCAGCCAGCCCAGCCCCAGCTTCACCGCGCCGACGCGCAACTGGTCGCGTTCGGCGGCGCTGTTGAAGGGCGAGGCGTTGCGCCGCACCGGGTCCGGCCAGGCATCGACGATTTCGCCGGCCAGCGCGTCGTAACGCTGATAGGTCTCGGCCAGCACGGTCATCTGCTTGGTCATCTTCTTGGCGAGCTTCAGCCGTTCGTCCATGCGCGCCCTGGCGCTGGCCTCCGAACCCCGGCGCGCCACCTGTTCGTCGCGCGCGGCCTCCAGCGCTTCCAGTTCGCCGATCTCGGCAAGCGTCGCCTCCAACCATTCGCGCTCACGGCGCAGCTCGCGTGTCCGGCGTTCCAGGCTGACGATCTCGCCGCGCACCTGCGGGTCGTCCAGCGCGTCCAGCTGGAGGTCGCGGATCTTCTCTTCGGCCTCGTTGTGCCGGTTCAGCACCTCGGTCAGTCGCGCCTCGGCCTCCGCCCGTTTCGCCGCCAATAGCGCCAGCACGTCGCCCGCGGCTTTCTTCGATGTCATCAGCGCTGTCTCCATGGTGGGTGAACACAATGTCTGGTCATGCAAACGAGGAACCGGTGCCGAGCGTGATGCGAGAGCTAGCCGTTCGGCTGGTCTTAGGTCCGGTCGGCGCCGTCGTGCGCCCGCGCGAACCAAAGGCTCCGGCGTCCGCCCCCGCAAGCAACGTCTGCCCTGCATTCAGGAACCCGCCCGTGCGCAGCGCCGATGCCTCGGACCGCTGGACCGCCGCACTGTTGCGCAGCGATGTCGCGTCGACATTGCCGCCAAAGCGGATGATGCGCGCCTCCAGTTCACCTTCGGCCGCCGTTTCGTCCTGCACCAGAAGCGGCGTTCCCTGCAGCGTCACGCCGGCCTTGCCAAAGCGCGCTCGCTGCGTCGCCAACAGCCGCGCTGTCTGGCGTCGTGATTGCTGTTCCTGCAGGCGCGCCGATTGCTGGGTCGCAATGGCGTCTGCCTCCAGCGCCTTGGCGTTCGCCTTCGCCGCGTTCGACGCCTGGACGCCTTGTGCCACAGCCGCGCCGGCCGAAACGACCGTGGCGGCCAGAAGAACCAATTCCGGGCCCATCAGACGACCCTCGCCAGACGCCAGTAGTCGTCGCCGTTCAAACCAAACTTTTTCATCAGTCCCTCGTTTTGAAAGCCCAGGCGCTCCAGCCAGCGGACGCTCCGGGGATAGTGGACGTGAACCACGGTCTGCACGCGGTTGAGCCGCTTCATGGTCTGGACCTCGTTCAGCATGCGCGCGACGGCCCGGTGCATGGCGAAGCGGTGGCGGTTGGCCAAGGTCCCCGGCAGCATCCAGCCCTCGCCGACGCCCGCCCACAGCAGCATCACGCCGCCGCAGCCGACCACACGCCCATCGCAGACAAGCGTCCAGGCCGGCCCCAGCGTTTCGCCGGCCATCAGCGCATCGGGATTGGCGCCGCCTTCGATCGAACCGGGCCAGCGCGCCTCGAACAGATCCGCGTGCGCGGCCTTGAAGGGAACAAGCTGCACGCTGGCTAGAGGTCGTTCGTCTGCAGTTGCGGCATCAGCGCGATGACATGCATCGGCAGCGGCTGATCCTGCTGGATGACGACGCGGCCTTCCGTGTTCCAGCCGCCGCGCAGCGCGACGCGCTTGTCGCCGGTGAAGAGCGGCGGCGCCGAGTCCATCGTGTCGGCGCCGGTGCGGAACGGCACCGTGTCCAGCTTCGCCGCGTCCGTGCCGATCTTCAGCCCCAGCGTGCGGAACAGGCGCACGGTCGCGCGGTGGATGCGCTTGGTCTTGCCCTGCGCGGTGCCGTCCTGCGCGCCCGCCTCGATCCGCATGGTCTTCAGCCGTGATGTAAAGGCGAGCCCCGCATGCACCTTGGTCGCCGGGTCCGGCAGCGTGATCTGGCCGGACGCCACGACCTTGTCCGGCACCACCGCGCCGTCGGCCAGCACCGACACCGTCTCGCCCTCCAGGTGATCCAGGCCCGACATCACCGTCGCCGCCGCGCCTGAGTATGTTAATCCGCTGTCGACGAAGAACGCGTCTTCGGCCGCGGTCGACCCGTCGAAGCCGTCTTCCATGAACTCGATGTACCGCACGGTCGCGCCGCCCACCGTGCGTTTGACAACGATCCACAACTGGTCCGCCGTGCCCGCCGGGCTAGGGATCGCCGCGACACTCTCGACCACCGCCTGACCGCCACCGAACGAGCCGCCGACGGTATGCCGGTGCCAGCCGACCACATCCTGCGGCCGGTCATAGGTGAGGCCCAGCAACGTGCCGTCGGCGCGCACGCACCAGACAACGCTGTCCGGCTCCTGCTGATAGGCGATGTCGGTGATGCCGCCCTCGCTCACATGTTCGGCCAGCAGGGTCAGGTCCGGCGCCACATAGGCGTCGGTCTCGAACTGATAGACCAGCTCGCGCAGCTTCCGGCCCGCCCGCTGCATGAAGAGAACGGCGTTGCCGATGCGCAGCGGCCGGATCGCCGCGCTGCCATAGGTCGTCTGTCGGCGCACGTTCACATTGGTCGGCGTCAGCGGATCGCCCGCCGTCGTCGAACGCATGATCCATTCGCCGCCCACCGTGCCGATCAACAGCACCTGGCCCGCGTTGATCCAGCGGATCGCGTTCACCTCGCCCGCGGCCAAGGTGTAGCTCACCGGATCGTCGTCATTGGTGCCCGGCGTGAAGTTCTCGAAATCGGCGATCTTCGAACCGTCGATCCGCTGCGGAAAGTCGGTCGCGCCGGCGAACATCAGCCGCTGTTCATAGAACGTCACCGTCGCCGGCCAGCCCGTGGTGTCCGACCACGTGCCCAGCCGCCAGGTCGTCACAGCCGTCGCGCCGTTGAAGTCCTTGACGACATCCGCGGTCACCACCGTCGTGCTGGTGAAGCCGGTGATCTTGGCATAGCCCCAGGTGCCGCTGTGCTCCATCGCCACCAGGCGCCCGACATCGCTCGTCTTGAACCCGTCGCCGCCGTTGATGCCGGTCACCGCCGAGGCGGTAATCGTGATCCCCGTCCCCGTCGCCGCGGAGGGATCAAGCGTTGTCGCCGTCGTGTTGTCGTCCATATAGGGTCCGTCGGTGAAGTCGATCACCGACAGCGTCCAGCTCGTATGGCTGGTGCGTTCCAGCTTGCGCGGCTCGTGGTTCGGGTGCACCAGATAAAGCACGTCCGCCGACTGGGCGAACTGTACGTCGAACAGCTCGGCCTCCAGGTACGGCGTCGCGACCTCCACCGCCCCGCCATCCACGATCTGGCCTTCGTTGCGGTAGAACCGCATGTACTGATCGCCCATCTCGATCACATAGGCCTGCACGGTCGAGAACTCGAACGGGATCAGCCGCGTCGCCTGCCCCGCCGTCTTGACCGCCGCGACATGGCGGAACCCGCTCCGCCGAACCGCCCCGCCATGGGGTTTGGCGGTGAAGTTCAGGAACTCCGAAAGCCCGTTGAAGTACTTGTTGAAGTCGACCCGGCCCTCAAGCTGGGGCGACAGCTCGCCCGCCGTGAAGTTGGTCGTGATCGGGGAAACGCGCGCCATCTAGAACCTCGCGTCCAGCCACTCGTCGGCCTGGAGCTGCTCGGCCGTGCCCTCCTGGGCGTCGGCCTTACGCGCCTCGACGAGCTTCCTTTGATAGATCTCCCACATCTGCCCGGCGAGCGAGGCCGAGCCGGCCAGCGCATAGGCGAGATCATGGGCGAGCCTGGCCGCGATCGCGTCGACCAGCAGAATGTCGAACTCGTTGGGGTCCTCGATGCGCTTGATATAGAGCACCTGCAGCGGCGTCGTGTCCGACAGCACCCGCCTGCCCGCCTCGACCTTAAACTCGACCCGCCGGTCGTCGGCCTTCAGCCGCAACAGCCGCACGCAATCCGACGGCAGGCTGTGCTGATGCGCATAGCCGAACGCCGGCGCCGTCGACAGTGCCGCCAGCTCGGCGCGCGCCACGGCCGCGTTCCACGGATGGGCGCGCAACACGGCGTCACGCGTATCCGCATACAGCAACTCGCAGCGCCTTGCCGCCTCGCTCTCGTCGGTCAGCGCCGTAATCGGCTCCTCGCCGATCAGCGCCAGCGCCCGGTTACAGATCCCGACCACAGAAGCCATGCCTGTCTCCCCAATGAAAAAAGACCGCGCCCTCTGCCGGGCTGCGGTCTTTCGGTGATGGTAGTGTGTGTTGTTGGTGGTGAGGCGCGAAGACCTCCGGAAGCGTCGCGCGCGCGGTCAGCTAGGTGTCGCTGTCCGTCTCCTCGTCATCAGACTTCCCGGCCGCTTCTTTTGCCTTCCGTTCGGCCTCAAGGCGCTTCCACTTGTCGTACGCAGACTCCGGCCAAGGTAGCCACGGCTTTTCCTTGAATACTGGAACGAACGGCTCCGGTTCTCGCTTTGGTTTGTTGCTCGGTTGCCTCTCCAGCCGGTCGAACAGCTCGCGAAGCTCGCGGCTTCTTTGATCGAGTTCTCGACGATCCGCCTCGGTAAGGTTAGGGTTCGTCCACCTGCGCCCCTTCTTTTGGCGCAAGCTCGATGCAGACGCAGGCTCCTTGGATTCTCTTGCCATGGGGACTTGTCGACTGGTCTCTTCAACAGCAACAGGTTTTGCCGTTCTACGATCAACGCGGACGCCTGTAAGCTCGGCCCTCTCAGCCTCACTCAGGCTCGGATCGATCCATCGTTTCGCTGCGGCCATGCCCAGTCCTCACGATGCAAACCCTTCCAAGATGCCATGTCAGCTACCCTGCTCTCAGTAGGCCAACAGCAACCCCGGATAGATATACTATATAGTCAATACCGTGATTTGACGCAATTCCACATAGTTACTAGTGTTCGTCCTGCGTTCTCCAGCACGTCTTTGACGAATCTGCGACGGCTGCGTGACCGGACTCTGAGGGATAGCTCTTGGCACGTTTCGGACGTGGACCGGGCATGCTTTGGCCCAAGCCAGGGCTGGGAAACGCACAACCAACAAGGACGACACCACCATGCCCAGTCCCTGGCACCAGCACCCGACCGCCTATCCCGACCTCTTCCTCCATAAGCGGGAGGAGCAGGTGGTTGCGGCAAGACTGTATGGTCGACTGTTCTACAGTCAGGTCGACGATGAGGTGTTGTTAGCGCCTCTTCGTGACGATCAGGGACAACCGGTGGTCTTTGCCGATCGTGATTTCGACGACAATACGCATGACGGCATCCACTATCACGCCACCATGTTGGGCATCGGAACTTATGAGACCCTCAACTGGCGCGTGACCATGTCGTCATCGGGCGAATGGGGCAACTGGAACGTCGTCGTCTATCCAAGTGAACAGAACTGGTGGGAAGCCCACGTCCTCGAGGAGGTTTCGGGAGACCGTCACGGCCTTCGCCGGTTTCTCTATGCTTCCCGTGTCCTTTCCGACAGGTATCCCGTCCAGATCTGGGAAGGCGACTTGCCAACCCTTGACGATGCATCTTTCGATGCTATCGAGAACCTTAAGGGTGACGCAACACGCTATCCTGGCCTCTTCAAAGATGCCGAAAGCGAGTCGTGGCTGGTCAATTCGCTCGTTCTCTCATCACAAGAGAATTGGTTCATGACGTGCACCATCCCTTCGGAAATGCGAATACATGACGTGTGGCTCGTCAACGTTTGTTATTTTCACGGGCTAACCCAGGTCGGCCTCCGTCACAGTCGTTTTGCCTGTTTGTTCGATTCGCCAGGCAAGAACTGGGGACGTTGGTCCTGCTACTTTAGGAGTGAGGGGGGACGGAGCTGGTTCGATTGGATACACGGCGACACCGACGGCATGGGTAGATTTCTCGCACGATACAATGGTCCCGTAGCGTGGATAAGTGACGACGGCTAGAACGACTCTGTTTCTTGTCGAAAGAGCAATGTAGAGCGGTTCAACTGACTGATATTGAAGGCCGGCTGGTTCTGTTGGCTGACGTTCTTTTCATATCCGGTCAGCACCCATGTTCGTGGTTCGCCACTTTCACCGTACAGGAGGCCAAGAATTGCTACCCGGCCCTCGTGCTCTATCTTGAGGTTGACGGATTGTCCGCCGCCAGCCTCTGGTTCAAGCGGTTTGATCTCGCCGTTGGCAATTGTGTTGACGACTTGGACTAGCTCTTCGATGCCATGCTTGGCGATCAGGTGCTCGATACCGTAAGGATTGCCCTTTCTCGGATTCTGTGAACCCCACAGAAAATCTATGCTCGTACTCGCGGATACTCTTTGATTGCCAATGTTGAATGTCGTCTTCGCAAGATCTGGCCGATACATGACCCCGCTGATTTCTGTACCTACCCCAGGCCCGGGGTGCGACAAGAGCGCGTCGATCGCAGCTAGTCCACGCAAGATGTTCTCACGCGCATTCTCAGTCTGGGCCGGTATCTTCGTTAACGCTGACCGACCTGTTTGGTCGAAGAACCCAGCTTTACGAAGATCTTCAAGCCAGGGAAAGAGTTCCTTCGCCAGCTCACGTGTATCGTTGTAGCGCTGCTCGGGTGTACCGCCGGTGTGTGGGGTGGGTCGCCCGCCCTTCGGCGACGTGCCGTCGACGCCGAAGTCCAGAACCGGTATGTCGAGCACTTCGATCTGTGCCTCGATATCGTCCTGACTCGGATCAAAGATCTCGTACTCCCTGAGGGCCTCCCTCGCGAGATCTTCCAGCGTTGGCGGTTCCGTTCCAATGATCCGATCGATGAAGTCCGCCGTGCCATCAGCAAGGCGTTGGGCGCGACGAAGATCTTCGGCGGTTGGCGTCTGTCCGGTCGGAGGTGGGTCAATCGGACGTGGCCCTTCCGGATCACCCTGAACGGCAACGGCCGCGCCATCCTCCGGCGTTGTATCGTCCGGTACAGGGATCGGGATGTCTTTCTTGCCCTCGCCCTCTTCCTCGGACTCATCATCGTCCGGACCATCCCCCTCACCGCCATTGGGCGTGTCCGCGTCGTCACTCTCGATGATGGCAAAGCCTTCGATGCCAAGCAGTGCGCCGAGCCCGATACCCAACATGGCAGGCGCCAACTCATCGATGCGAGACCCACCATGTCCGTCCCGGCGTGGACGAACGCCGCCCAGCTCGCCGAGGAAGACGGGGTCGTCGAAGGCGTGCAGATCGATCTGCACGACACCGTCCTTGTCCAACATGGCGACGTCGGTGCCCTCGAGAGTCAGAACCGGCGCGCCCGCGCGATCCCTCGCGATAGCACTGGCCACCAGAAGGATCTGCGCTTCGCCGACGCTGATGGACTGCCCGTCAACGTCGGTGATCGGCTTGCCCGTCTCACCATCCGTCAGATAGACACGACGGTCAGCCCCGACGACCCAAACGCCCTCGCCGCCGTAGATTTCACGCAGCTTGTCGAACGTCTCAAGCAGCAATGTCGGCGCCTGATAGGCCTCGACAATGCGCCGGTCCTGTTCCGCGCGCGCTTCAGCCTCATCGACGGCCCGCGACAGCTCGGCCATGTCCTCCGGACCGAGCCCGGCGATCGACAACTGCGGCACAAACGGTGTGTCATCGCCCTCGCCGCTTTGGCCGCCGCCAGTTGAAGCTTCGAGATGCTGTTCAACGTTCTCAACACCTCCCTGGCCGACCAGCCAGCGGAGCAACCCGTTGAGAACATCTGCTCCACTAGCCCCGCTGCCGCCAGCACCGGCGCCGCCGCCAAGCGGCCGGCCGAAGCGGTCGAACGCCACTTCAAAGCCAAGAACTTCATCATCTTCGCCGGGCCGGATCGTGGCGACCTGCAAACCATCGGCAGTAGGTCCTGCGCCACGACGGCGCGCCCGAGCGATCTGGTCGGCAATGAGGAAGACCTGCGCCTCACCGGCGCTGACCGGCGCGCCGTTTTCATCCAGAACCGGTTGGCCCGTTGTCCCATCGATCAGATGGAACCGCCCGTCGTCACCAATGGTCCAAGCGCCCTCATTGCCATGAACGCGGCGCAGCTCGGCAAAGGCGTCGCGCAGGATGAGCAGGCCGGTGTTGGCGTCGATAGCCTCACCAACCGGTCCGACATTCGGGTCATCCACGGGCGCGAGCGCGTTGGCGTCAGGGATCAGGGTGTCGGTGCCGTGACCGTCGAGCGCGATGACGGTGCCCGCGCGCGCCAGTTCGCCGTCGGTGAACGCGGCGCCCGCTGCCGCAGGCGCCGCCTCCCGCAGCGCCGCGATCTCGCGCGATGCCTGCAGCACCACCGCCGGGTCCGCGCTTCTCAGATCAAGCACCAGGTCGCGGTGCAGATCGTCGGGCACATGCCCCAGACCCGACACCGCCTGCGCGACCGTGTTGATGCGCGCCTCAGGGTCGAGCACGGCGAACAGCGCTTCGCCCTCGGCCGCGTACCACAGCTCCGCCGCCAGCCGGTGCTCCCGGTTGCCCGGATCCAGCGGCGCGCCACCGGCGGCGGCATCGCCGGCCAGGTCGATCAGACGCTCCCGTTCCGCCTGGCGTTCTGCGCTCTCGCGCGCGACACGCGCGACCTGGCGCCGCTCCGCCGGGCTGATGACACCGTCTTCGGCCAACCGGTCGGCCTGCCAAGCGACATCCGCGCCCGCCTTGGCGCGGGTCGTCAGTAGCAGCATCCGCTGCCGGCGCTCGCTCTTCCCTGCCCGGTCAAGCGCCTTTTGGCCGCTTGCGATACCGCGCTCCAGGAACGCCGCCTGCCCGTCCGGCAGCTCGCCGCTGTATTGCGACAACAGACCCTGCGCGGCGTCGATCTCGCCACGCGAGACCAGGCCCAGCACGTGGGCCTCGATCAGCTCGCGCCGTGTGTTCGCAATAAAGTCTTCGACCACGTCGGCGCCCAGGCCCGGGGTGAACCGGTCGCCGAGCTCGCGCACTTCCTCGAACGATGTCTCAAGGTCACCGCCGGCGCGCGAGGCCATCACCAGGCTGTCGGCCGACGCATCCAGCTCCGCCATGGCGCGGTCCATCACCTCGCGCTCCTGCAGGGCCTGCGCCTTGACCACAGCGTTCGCGCGCATGGCCGCGTCGTGGCGTTCGCGGTTCAGCAGCGCAGCGTCGGAGATCCCCGCCGGGTGGTCGGCACGGTCGGCTTGCTGCGCCTCGGCCACCGCCCGTTCGACACCGGACGTGAACTTCGGCGAAGCGACGTCGTCGTCTTCCGTCGCCCGGCGTACCAGGATGTCGCGCACCTGACGCGACAACGCCCGGTCGCGCCCGGTGACATAGACCGCATCCGTCAGGTTGGCGATGTACGGCGGGCGATCGTCGGTCGGCGCCTGCGGCGCCGGCGTGTCCAGCGCCGCAGCCAGATCCGCCGGATCGCGCACCGTTGGCGTCAACAGGCCCTTGGTCATGATCGCCTCTAGGCTCTCGGCCATCGGCAGGGCCTTCTCGGCGACCTCGCCCGCCAGGAACGAAGCTCTCTCGGGGTCCTGCTGCACAAGACCCGACTTCTTCGGCAATTGCGCCTGGGTCAAAAAACGCGGAATCACAGGCATGACCGATCAGCCTCCGAAACGCTCATGAGAATCTCCAAAAAGAAAGGAGGAGAGGACCGAAGTCCCCTCCCCCAAGTCGTCATCCCCGGTTCCATGCGAACCCGGAGACAACCGCCCCCTAATCGACCACGTAGAGTAGGTAGCCCACCAGGTCGTCGCCGTCGGCGATCGCGGTGCTCTGCGAGGTCGCGCGGATTACCACGCCGTCCTTGCTCTCGAACACCTTGGTGCCGCCGGTCGCCGTCAGGATCGAGCCGAAGGTCTGGAAACCCGCGGTGTCGACGTTGATACCGTCGTCGATGCCGTCGGAATCGGCGGCAACCGCGTTGCCGTCCGGGTCCGTATAGGCATCCCAGCCGAGATCCAATGTCGCCGACGCGGTCGTCCAGTTGACATACGCCTTCGACTGCGAGGCCAACAGGCGCACCTTGCCGCCCGGCAATTTGCCGAGCGCGACGGAGCTTGTCGCATCGCCGGCGCCGGCCTGCGCGTGGGTGAAGAACATCTGGCGCACCCGGCCATGATGTTCGCTCGGTCCCACGTTCACCGCCGGCACCGCCGTCACGTTCGTGTACTCGCTCGATTTCTGTGTCGTAACAGCCATCGGTCAATCTCCCTTAAGACTCAACGCAGGGGATTTCGACGACGCGCTTTTCTTCAAGGCGTGTCGCACCCACCGACATGGAGAAGTAGACCTGGGTCGCGTGCGACTTGTCCGCCCGCTCGCCGATCCGCGCTTTGGGTTCCGCACCGACGTTGAGCTGCATGCCCGTGCGCGCCCAGGCGGGCACGCGCCGTTCGGAACTGCCGTTAACCGGCAGCCGCTCGGTGTGGATGAAGGTGAAGCCCATGAAGCGGTTGACCTGGCCGTCGACCAGCGCCTTGACGCTGTTGAAATCCTGGCTCGCGACTTCCGTCGTCGCCAGAAGATCGTCCAGCTGCTCGGCCGAGACCGCGATATAGAGGTCTTCGTCCTCCGGCACTTCGCCCGCACGCAGCAACCGCCGTGCCTCGCGCAGTTTGGCGATGGTCAGCCCCGTGGCGCCTGCCGCGACCTGCTGGCCGGCCGGGAACGCCACGGTGGTCGAACCGTCCTCGCCCGAGTACGCCGTACCGAAAAACGCCTCGATGATCTCGTCATCGATGCCCCGGCCCATGGCCCAGGCGGCGTTCTCCGCATAGGGGCTGGTCGGATCGATCAGGAGGCGCACCTTGTCCTCGTTGTCGATCAAATCGGCCCACTCGTAGTCCACCAGCGAGATCCGGCGCCGGGCGTGCGGCGTCGAGATCAGCGGCGTATCGCCGTGGCGGGTCGTCTTCTTCTGCGCGGCCGTCGCGCCGATCTGGTCGACAAACCCGTTCTTGCCGACCTGCATGTCGTTGACGACCGCGGGCCGAAGGACAGAGCCCTTCTGCTGCACGAGCATCATGACATTGCCCTTGTACGATTCGACAAAGGCTTCGTTGATATTGACTGACATGGTTGTCGTCTCCAACAAGTTGATGAACCTGCCGGAGCGGGTTGCCCGGGTGATTGACCACGATCAGGATCGTCGCTGATCCCTTCGATAAGCGGCGTGAATCCCTATCGCAGAGAATCCCTCCGGAGCCGTCCTCGCGCTTAACGTCCGCTCGACGCCCGGGTCTTTCCCCGGGGCCGTCAGCCGGAGCCGCGCACCACGTGCACGCGGGTTACCCGGACTTTTTCGTCGCCGCCTTCACCGGCTTCTTGTTCGCCGTGCCGGCGACGAAATCCACATACCGTTCGGCCATGGCGAGCAGCTTGTCGGCGTCCTGCAGGGAGGCCCGCGTCGCGTTGTCCGACGCGATCTCCAAACAGGCGAGCCTCATCGCCTCCGGCGTCACGACGTGATCGGCCAGGTGCCGATCTCACGGATACGCCGCGCCAGACGCGACAGCAGCACCGACGCCTCATGCGCGTTCAGCACCTTCGCGTCATCGATGATGACGGTAATCCCCTTCGATGTCGAACCGCCGGTAGTCGCGGCAAGCGCCGCCACCTCATCGGTCAGATCGCCGCTGATCGTCTGTGTCGCCATAATCGTCTCCTTCGTTCAAGAGGCCCGGCGCCGCCGGCGCCGCATCAGATAATCGTCATTGGCCGCCGGCGGCTCGCTAGCCTTCTGTGCCGTCGCCGCAAACGCCTGTTCGCTTGATGCCGCCAGCCCGAGGGCCCGCTGTTTCAAGGTAGCAATGGCAAACGCCGCTGACGTCTCGTTCACCGTGCTGACGGCAAGCCCACGGATCGGCGCCATGTCGAACGCGCTCTCCGCCGCCGACCCGATCCCCGCCGGCGCAAGCTTCGCCCGGCCCAGAATAAATGCCGTTTCGGACCCGCTCGCGAGGCCAATTGCCCGCCGCTTGCCGCCAGCCGCCGCCAGGGCCGATGCGGTTTCGCCCGCCTGACCGATCGCCAGCAGTTTCAGCGCCGTGAGCGTGAAGGCCGTCTCAGCTTCGGTAGTGAGACCAAGCGTTCGCGCCCTAGTGTGCGTGAACGCAAAGGCGCTGTCTGTTTCCGATGTAAGGCCAATATTGACGTCAGCGCCGCTACCTAGACCGAGCCGGCCATCGTTATCGTCGGTGCTGATGCCGCTGGAAAAACCGGTGTCCGACCACGTTGCCAGGCTCTCGCTGGTCTTCAGTGTCGATGTGAACTGGCCCGACTGTAGGTAAGCCTTATTGCCGGTGCCGCCCGCCCACGGAGTGTTGACGCCGTCCCACGATATACCGCGAGGAGTGCTGTCGACACCACCAACACCCTGGCTGTCCTTTAGGGTCGATGAATACCTGCCACTGGTTAGATAGAGCTTGTCAGCCTGGCGCCCCGCCCAGGATGTGTTGGCCTCATCTGCGCTGAGACCTCCGGGGTTGCTATCAACGCTACCCACGCTTTCGCTGGTCTTCAGCGTCGACGTGAATTGACCGCTTTGCAGATAGAGCTTGTCGGATTGCTGCCCAGACCAAGGCGTGTCGGTCCCGTCCCAGGAAACGCCCCTGGTATCGTTGTCAACGCTCTGGACGCTCTGGCTTGTCTTTAAGGTGGTCGTTACCAGGCCGCTCGCCAGAAACAGCTTGTCGTCTGATCCCAGCTGCGAGAAAGCGAGGTTCGTGCCGTCATACTCCAGCTTAGACGGGTTTGTCGGCGTCACATCGGCGCTGGTCTTGAGCGTCGACGAAAACTGTCCGCTCATGACGTGGATCTTGTCGAAATCCGCTGTGAACGGCGTTTGTGTCGTTGCCATTAGCTCATGCCCTGGAAAGCGCGAATGACCTCGCCAAGCTCAAGCTTGTTGAAGTGCATGCACTGATAGTCGAAGTGCGCCCAAATCTCGTGGCCACGCGCCGTCGCGCGCTCGCAGAACGCCATGTCGTTGCCACGCTCAACGGTCCCGTCCGCGTTGGTAATGCGCTGGAACGGCGCCTTTCGCATCTCAGAGTCTTCAAAGACGCGCCGCGCCACCAGGAAACATCCGGTCCCAATCGCGTCAACGCGCTGTAGGCCGTCATGGACCGGCCATTCAGTGTAGCCGCCGGCCACTTTCTTGAAGACATTCCAAAGGAACGGGCGTTCATTGGGCTTGCCGGCGTAGTGCCAGATCGGCGTCGGGCAGCCGATGACGTCCTTGTCATAGAGGACCAAATCAAGCGGGTTCTCTAACGGCGGATTGTCGGCGTCGAACGACAGCCAGTAATCTTCACCACCGGCCATGAAGTCGTTCACGATGTGATGCAGGTTGTTTTCGAACGGCCTGTGCGTCGGCAGCAGAATGCGAAGCTTGAAACGCCTATCCAATTGCAGCTTTAGAAGCGCAAAGGCGCTGTGTTTGTGTATCCATCCCGTCGTTGGGACGGTAACGAGGACCTTCAACGCCCCTTCTTCTTGATCGTCACGCCCATGGATGCCTTGCGGTCCTTCCACTTCCTGCCAACGTTCTTGCGTCTTCCCGGTGTCGGGTCGTCGGGGTCCAGGGCCTTGTCGATCTCCAGTTGTGGGACTGTCTCACCAAGGCTGCGACGATGAGCAAGATTCTGGATGGCGTTGAAATCCTCCTTCACCTCAGGTTCATGAGCATGGGCGCGTTCGTCATGGAACGTCTCAAACTCCGCTTCAGAGATGATTGAGCAGACTCCAGGGAATGCAGCGACAGCCTGGGTCGCGAAGTCATCGTCAACGAGCAGACATCCCCACTGCGTGCCTCTCGGAGAATCGGGCTCATCCATGTCGTGGCCGCACACCTTGTCGTAGTGCCACCCGCCCCCGACACTATCGACATAGTGTGACCAGTCCTGGCCCGATGCCGTCACAGTATCCAGGCGGTTGAAGTCGGGATAATCAGCCTGCCGCTTCGCGCTACGGCCAATCTTCACCTTAAGGGCCGTCAATTCAGTAGGCATCAGCTGGCCCTATAGAAACCGGAGGCATTGATTACCGCGGTTACGTCAGACCCGTCCGTTGTGATCGCGAAATCGTGGTGGGTCAGCGGCACGCGGCCCGTGTCGGCGGCCGAGTTTTCGTAATAGACGATCAGCTTGGTCAACGTGTTGTTGGCTGCGCCGCCCGCGCTCGACCAGGTCTGGTCCGGCACGTCGATGTCGACACGGTTGTTGGTATCGTCGATCGTGATCGTGCCGGTCAGACCGGTTTTCCGCGCATAACTCGTGAAGTCGGCCTCCGTGTTGCCGGCGGCACCGAGCAGAACCGACAGGTTGTCGTGCTCGATCAGGTCGGCTTCCGTCTCGTTCGCCTTCAAGAGAACCATGCCCAGATTGCTGGCACCGTCGCGCACCATCTCGGCCGCGGCACCCTTGGCGATATTGAACACACCGTCAGCCATTATTCGTCTCCCGTCAGCGAGGCAATGAACGCGGCGCGGCGGTTGCGCGCTTCTTCCAGCGCTTCTTCTTCCTGGCGCCGCGACCGGCTCATGCTGGCGATCGCCTCGTCATGGTCAGCGCAGGCCGCTTCCAAGGAGTGATTGAGCCGCGCGATTTCAGCCGTCAGCGCTTCCTGGTGTTCTGTAACCAGCCTGGCGCTTTCCTCTTCCGCTTCGCGCGCGGCCTGGCGTGCCGTCTCCGCCTTGGCGCCGGCGATGCGGCGGTGCTCTTCGAGGTCCGCAATCACCGTCTCCAGCGCTTCCTTGCGCGCGGCCATCGTGTCGTCGACCTTGGCCGCCGCGCGCTCGGCCTTCTTCGCGGCCGCCTCGGCGCGCGACGCGCGGTCCAGCACCGCTTCGGCCTCCTCGAACTTTTTCAGGAAGCGAACGATCTGGCCCGCCTGGTTCTTGGCTTCAACAAAGGTCATGGCTCACCTCGCCAACAGATAGACGTCGACATCGACGCCGGTGCCCGCATCCAGCACCGGGCGGATGAAGACCGCGTTTTCCTGGATCTGCACGATGCCCGCCGATGTCAGCGATATCGCATCGCCCTGCGGATCGTTCAGCTGGGCGAAACTCACCCCGTCCATCGACCCTTCGATATGCACATCGCCCGAGGTGCCGAAATTGCCGGTCACCTGGATCGCCTTGTCGGCCAGCGACGAGGCCTTGATCGCGGTCGCCGTGTCCGCCTCCGTCAGCGACTCCCAGCGGTAAAGCTGGGCGTAGCCGACATCGAGCAGGTTCACGCGAACCGGCGCAATGGTTGCCATGTCCGTCTCCTTGTTGCGTTGGCGTAGACTGTTTGGGAACTGAAAGAAGGGATGCGGCTAACCGCCGCCGTCACCACCCGGATAAGCCAGCTGGTAGAGCCCGCTCATGCGCGCGACCGCGTCGGCGTGGTCGGGATGGGTGCGGTCTTGGTAGGACCGGATGAAGTCTTGATCAGCCTGCAGTCGCGCGATCTCGTTACGCGCCTCGCCAGGCGAGCGGCCCAGGCCGCGCGGTCCCTCGCCGTCGACTCGGCCCTCGACGACGCGTTCGCCGACCGCGGCCAGCAGACGCAGGACAAAGGGGTCGGTGCCATAGCCCTTGGCGTTCAACTCGTTGACACCATCATCGCCCAACAGCGCGTGGACCGCGGCCGAGGCCAGCGTGATCTTCTCGTCATAGGCCGCACCCCACTCGTGGCGCAGCGCCATTTCGTTGTCGCGCATCATCGCGGTCATCTGTTCCTGGATGCCGCCATGGCGCGCGCCTTCGGCCCCCATGAACCAATCGAACAGCCCCTTGGCCTGATCCGCCGACAGGCCCAGACCGTGCGCCGTCTCGCGAAAGCCGGCGATCATACCGTCATCGGTCGAGAACCCACCGGGCGGTGCCAAGTCATAGGCATCGCCATTCTTCGGCCGCCCCAAGCGGTCATAAACCTTGCCCCAGGCCTCCGTGTCGCCGGCTGATGGCACGGCGATCTTGTCGGCGCCGACCATCTTCTGCGCCGAGACAAGCGCCTTCGCCATGGCCGGCACGTCGTTGAAACGCCCGAGGATAGGGTCATCCCTCAGATCCTCCGGCAACGCCTCGCGCCAGCTCGGCTCCGACGCTTCGGGCGTGGCTGTCTGAACCTCGTTCTCCTCGCTCAAAGCGGATCTCCTTCGTGATCGCCAATCATGCGGCGCATGGCGACGTCGTCCAGTTCCAGCAACGCGGCGAGCCTTAAGAACACCCGCCGCTTGCCTTCGTTGAACGCGGTCTCGTCCGGCGCGCCGGGCACGAAGCTCGGCTGGCCCATGCCGCAGAAACGGTAGAGGTCCTTCAAGACGCGCTTGCCGTGGTCGCTGGAAAACGTCAGGCCGTAGTCGACGCGCCGCTGGCTCGATCTAAACGGCGGCATTCAGTTCGCGGATCGCCGGCGCGGCATCGCCCGCGGCCTTCGCGACCTCCATCGCCTGCTGCAGCGCGAGTTGCTGTTGCTGCGCTTCCTCGCGCGCCGCCCGCAACGCCTCGACCTCCTGCGGGTCGCGCACGAACTTCGCCGAGATCCCGGTGATCTGGGAGATCTCGCGCGCACCCTTATCGAAGTCGAAGTTGTCGTAAACGGAAGGATCCAGCGCGCCCATCGGCCCCACCATCTCCATGGTACGGGCGAACTCGACGAGGTCGCCGGACCGTTGCGCCCGTGCGACCGGGCTCACATAGCGCACGGAGAACGCGCGGCCTTGAAGCACCTCCGGCGCCGAGCGGAACGCGCCGCGCCTTGCCAGGATCGCGAACACCCGCTCGATCAGCGGGCCCAGGAACTCGGTCTGCAGGCGGCCCAATACCGGGCTCATCAGCCTGAGCCGTTCGTCGCGTTCAATCACGACCTCGGTCGCCGTCTTCACCGGACTGTCGGGCGTCATCATCAAGGGCGCCATAAACGCAAAGCGGATGTGTTCGCGTAACCGCTCGATCATCTCCAGCCCAATGTCGATGCGCGCGCCGGTCGCCAAGGGCTGCACGAGCTGGCGCCCGTTGGCGTCGACACCGCCATAGTTGAGCCCGCCCGGCACCGTCGACAACGGCTGAATAACGCCGTCATCGGCGATCAACAGCGGCGGATCGACGGTCTTCTGCGCGCCCTTCAGCACCGTCTTCTGCATTGCGTTCAGCATCTTGATGTCCGGCAGCATCGTCCACGCCGGCGAACGCCCGAACTTCTCGCCCGGAATCTTCGCCCAGCGCGGCACGACATAGGGGAACTCGCGGAAGCCGGAATCCTCCAGAACGGTCTTGGTCTTCACATCGACATAGACCGACATGAACGCCATGTTGCGGTTGTCGAGCCGCCGCGGATCGCGTACCGGCCGCGGCGCGACGCAGTGCACGATCTCGAACGTCTTGTCCGGCCGCTTGTCGTGGCCACCACGACCCATCATCCCAGCAGCCGCGTTCTTGATCTCCGCCGGCAGCACCGCCTCGCCGAACCGTTCGGCAATCTGGCGTGCCGTCCAGGAGAAGCGTCGGTAGACCGTGTCGATCAGACCCACCTGGTTCTCGACCGGAAAGATCTCGGCCAGATGAAACGTCCGGAACCGCACGCCGTCCTCGATCAGCATGCAGCCCGTGCCGAACGCGCCCAGATCCATGTAAAGCTCGTGCATGGCGGGCGCGAAGCCCGACGACGGCGTCTGGAACACAAGTGCCATGCGCCGGCGTGCGTCCTCCAACCACTCCTTCACCGCGTCGATCTCGTTGACCGCCAGATCGTCCATCTCCAGGCGGAACCAGTCGCTGTCGGGGTTGGTCAGCAGGCTGTGCAGGCCCGCCGCCAGCATTTCGTTGGCCAGCACCGGCGTTGAATCGAACACCTTGCCCGCGCGCAAACGCTGCTCGCCTGCCAGACGTTTGATCTGAAAATCGGCACGGCGCGGCAGCACATAGTCGGCAAGCTCCGACCATGCCTCTTCCCACACAGACCGGTCGGCCGCCAAGTGCTCCTGGCGCTTGACGACCTTCTCACCCAGTTCGTTCATCTAAGACCCCAGAAGTGTTTTGTGTTGTGCCGGCGTCTGACCGGAATCAGTGCTTCCACCGGTCAAGATTGTGCTTCCCTGGCCTCTCGTCCGCACCGGCGGTTCCCCCCGATTGATGGGTGCAGGTCTGGGAGGAACGTTGAAACCCACCTTGCGCGCAAACGCGTCACGCTCAGGTCCAGGCTTCATGGTTGCGAATTGGATTGCGTTTGAGAAAGCAGCCACGGTGTCAGGCCCCCAGGATCGTCTTGACCTGTACCGGCGCTGACGACGTCACGCCCTGACTGCCGGTCAGGATCGTACTCTGCCGTCCCTTGGCTTGGGCAGCGGCCAGGCGCTGGCGGCGCACGACCTCCTCGTTCTCCGCATCGTCGATGGCGGGTGCCGGCTCCGGCACGGGCCTGAACTGCGGTTTGGGCGGTGAAAAGATCGCTCCCATCATTGGCTCCAATCGTAGTCGGAATGGGCGACGCGTTGGCGCCGCCGCGTGTGTGTCTTCTCGCGGTTCAGCACGGCCTGGCCTTCGCCGAGGCCTAAGTTCGCGTACTGCCCGGCATCGGCGATGTGGCTGTATTCGTTCTTGTCGGGGCGGTCCTGAACCCGACGCTCGCTGCCCTCGCCCTTGCGGCGATAGCAGTAGCCGCCCATCAGCGCCTTGCGTGCCATGCGACAGCGCGGATGCAGCACGAATCCGGGCTCGCCGTCGATCAGGCGTCCCATCGGCCGCGCGACCGCCTCGCGCCGTAACGTAAAGTCGTTAGTCGGTGCAGGCCTTGCGGGAATGTCGTGCGCCCGCAGAATATCGAACACCGTGCGTTCGTCGGTCTGGGCGCGCGCATCACCGGCGGGATCGCCGACCCAGGTGATCTCATAGTCAGCCCACTGCGCGGCGACGCGTTGATGCAGGGCCTCGGCGAAACGGACCGCGCCCATGTCCTCGCCGATCACCTCATCGAACCACAGGACGCGGCCGTTGGAACGTTGCTGCGAAAAGAGCGCCGCCGGTGTCAGTCCGAAGTCCAACCCCACCGTTACAGGCAGTCCCTTCACCGGCTCGACCTCGCGACAGTGCACGCTGTCGGCGTATTCCGAGAACACCGGCTTGCCGTCCATGACAAAGCCGTACTCGCCAGCCAGGTAAACCTTGATCCAGTCTTCCGTGTTACCGGCCAGCTGGTTCCTATAATAGTTGGCGGGGAGGTTCTGGACGTTCTCGGCCTTCTTGTTTTCGACCCACTGCCCATTGTCTCTGACCACCCCGCCGGGCTGACGGAAAACCGACCAGCCGTCCGGCCGGTCGACCTCCGCAACCTCATAAAGCCAATGGTCCTCGCCGCACGGATTGGTATCCGCGATGGCGCCAAACCAAGCGGGACCGCCATCGCGCTGCGGCGGAAAGCGCCCGACGCGGCCCAGACCCATGGTGACGACGGCGCGCGGTATCTCGCGCAGCTCGTTGAACCAGATCCCGGTCAGCGCCATGCCGCGCAGCTTCTCCGGCCCGTCCGGATCGTCGAGCGCCATGAACACCACCTCGGCCTCGACCTTCGTCCGATCCGGCAGCGCTACGTTGATGCGATGCAGCGGCGGATGCCCATGGGTGAAGCGCCCGAAGGCGTCGCCGAACAGCCCGCGCCATTCCGGGATGGTCGTGGTCTCCAGCTCAGGATAGGTGCTTCTGACCATCAACCAACGCGATGCGCGCACGCCTTTGGCACCGGGCGCCTGGGCCGCAATGCGCCGCCACACCTCCATGCAGCACGCCGTCGTCTTGGCCGAGCCCAAGGGCCCGATCAGGACACGGAAGAAACTGTCTGAGAGATGAAAGCGGTCGAGCGTCGGTCCGGCGGGCCTGTAGTCAATCTCGACCTGTTGCGCCACCCAGATGAATCCTCGTTGTCACGACGACATCGCCGTGGTGCTCGTGCTGAATGCGCTCGCCATAACGCTGCGGCGCCAGTTTCGAAAGCAGCCAGCGGCGCGTATCGATACGCAGCTTGGCGCGCTGCACCTCCGCGCTCGCCCGCGCTGCCGGTCCGTCGCTCGAACCCGCGGTGTCGGCGATCTCCAGAAGCTCGTCGGCCATATCATCTAGGCCGACCATGCGGGCGCGTGTGTAGCGTTCAAAAAAGTCCGCGTCGCGCGTCAGCCAGTCCGCCACCGTCTGGCGACCCGGCATATCGGCATCGCGGCATATCGCGCGCAGGCTCTCGCCCGCCGCCAGCCGGTCGCACAAGACCGTCGCGATCGCTTCGGTATAGGTCGACGGCCGGCCGCTTTTTCTGGTCAGATCATGCCTCCCGTCGTATGCGTTGCGCCCCCTGGCCACGCGAGTCCAACACCATGACCGAAAGAGGCAACGACCAAGACCCCGTCGACATCCACATCGACCGTCTCGGCAATCAGATTCACATCATGGATCAAGGCAAGGCCGTCGCGGTCACAGTCGAGGCCAAGGATGGCCGGCGTCATCGCTTCATCACGCCGACCTCAGCGATCGGCAATCTTATCGGTTATCTGACCCGCGCCCGCACCAAGGCGATCGAGCGGCTCGAAGCCGCCGGCATCGATCATCAGATCAAGACCACGGTCGATACGGACACGATGGTCGAGCCGAAATCGGTCAACCTGGGCGTCGCCCGTGACATGTCCATGGCGGTTCTGCAGATCGCCGATGCCCAGGGCGGCATCATCAATGTCAGTCTGGCGCCCAACCTCGTCGCGGCACTGGCGCAACAGATGACGCGCGCCGCCAAGGACATGGGCGCCTAAACCACACAGTCGCCCCAATGCAAAACGCCCCGGCCGATGTGGCCGAGGCGCAATGCTTCAAGGATGATGCACCTTAGCCAGATTTGTCGCACATTGCAAGCAAAAAGTGCGGATTGTTTTATCGAAACAAAACAGGGTCATAGACGCCTACCGCGCGCATCGTTGTCAGATCACCGCGCCGCCGGCGTAGCTCAGCGCATAACAGAGTCGTCCACCATCATGAATTTCCTCTCGCCCCTCAAATCGCGCGGTATCGCCTGACGCCACGGCGCTGTAGGTGAACGCGCCGCTCTTGTGATGCGCCGGCCCCCGGAACGGCTGATCCTCCGGTACCATGCGCAACGCGTCGCGCAGGAAACGGTAGGTATCACTCACCGCCGCGTCTTCCATACCGTCGACGACACCACCGGAATAGCTCATCGCCCAGACCGCTTGGCGATCGCGATAGACCGTCTCCAGCCCGGTAAACAGACGCATGCCGAAATAGACATCGCGATAGAGCAGCGGACCGTCCTGCCATTCCAATTGCTTGGAACACGGCAACAGCGGTTCGGCCGCACCGGCATCGTCATCCTGGCCGGCATAGGTGCGCCGCTTGGCTTCCATCAGGAAGCCCTTAAAGTTATGGTTTTCCATCACCTTATCCCAATCCCAAAAGTCGTTTAGGCATCGCTGCTTGCATCGTTGCGCGGCAGGCCATCGGCCAGATGGACCCATGGCAACTGGTCGGCGACAAACGAGTGATACTCCGGCGCGTAGGTCTCAGGTTCTTCCATGCTCGCGACGTAGAAGTGCATTTCATGCGGATAACGTTCGGTCGAGAACGCCATTGGCGTGCCGCAGACATGACAGAAATAGCGTTTGGCACCAGGTGACGACTCATAGACATGCGGTTCAGCGGCGGTGAAGCGCCACGCGCCGTCGGGAACGCCGATCCATGTGGTGAAGGGCGAGGACGTGTTGCGCCGGCAGTCCCGGCAATGACAGTGCGCGCACCAGTTCTCCGGACCCGCATATTCAAACGTGACGGCGCCACACATGCAGCGGCCTTTTTTGTCGTCATGGTGTCGGCTCCTCGTTGACGGCGGCGGCGCCTTACGCCGATGATCTCGGCATCAACACCGTGACTATACACAGGAGAACAAACCATGGCCAAGGGATTCAACCCACCGGGCACCTGGCAACCCCATGGCCGCGGCTTCTCCATGGGCGTCGTCCAGCATGCCGGTCACGTGATTCACCTGACCGGTCAGGTCGCCTGGGATGAGAACGAGACGATTGTCGGCCCGGGCGACATCACCGCCCAGACCCACCAGTGTTTCCATAACATCCGCGCGGTGCTGGCGGGCGCCGGCGGCACCCTGGACGATATCGTCGCTGTCACCACCTACTACACCGACACGGCCCAACTGCCGGCGATCCAGGCGGTGCGCACGCGCTATTTCGGCGGCGACAACGCGCCGGTCAGCACATCGGTCATGGTCGCCGGCCTCGGCCACCCCGGCTTCCTGGTCGAACTGACAGCCATCGCCGTCATCCCCGACGACCGGTTCGTCGATCCCGCCTGACGCTACCGATTAGTCCTTCTCGAGATAACGGTCCAGCCGGTCAAAGCTGTCGTCCCAGAATTGGCGGTACTCGTTCGTCCACGCGTGCACCTCGCTCAGTGCACCCGCGCGCACCGCATAGATACGCCGGCGCCCGTCCTTGCGCCGCGTCACCAGACCGCTTTCCAGCAAGACCTTCAGGTGCTGCGAAACCGCGCCGACCGTTACCGTCATCTCGGCAACCAGCTCCTGCACCGAGCGCTCGCCGTCGCGCAGCAGATCCAGCAGCCGGCGGCGGTTTTCGTCGGCAATGGCATGAAACACATCGGCGGGCTTGCTCACCATTGTCGCCATCCTATATTATAGCAATCACTAAAATATTAGCGCAGGTCTGCCGGTGATGCAGCCTTAATCTGCGGCGACCTCAGGAGGGAAACCGTCATGACACAGCATACCGTTGTCTCCAAAGACGATTGGGTCGCCGCGCGCCGCGACCTGCTGGCCCAGGAAAAGGCCTTCATGCGCCAGCGCGACGACCTCGCCGCCGCGCGGCGCGATCTCCCATGGGTCAAGGTCGACAAGGGCTATGTGTTCCACGGCGCATCGGGCGACATATCGCTCGCCGACCTGTTCGATGGCCGCAGCCAGCTCATCGTCTACCACTTCATGTTCGGGCCTGAATGGGAACAGGGTTGCCCCAGCTGCTCCTACCTCGCCGACCACTTCGACGGCCTCACCACCCATCTCGCCCAACGCGACGTCACCCTGGTCGCCGCTGCACGCGCTCCGCTTGACCGGCTCGCCGCCTACAAGCAGCGCATGGGCTGG